>DASTGV010000212.1:0-9654 GCA_035718765.1 Nocardioidaceae bacterium | reverse complement strand
GGCGAACAGCCGGTGGTCGCGCCAGTCGCCGTCGATGTGCAGGTAGCCGGGGGCGTACCCGATCTCGGTGAAGCCCAGCTTCTCGACCACGCGGAGGCTGGCGGCGTTCTCGGGGCGGATCGCGACCTCGATGCGGTGCAGGCCGAGCTCGAGCAGGCAGTAGTCGACGACGAGGGCCACGGCGGTGGGGATGATGTTCTGGCCGGCGTACCGACGGTCGATCCAGTAGCCGATCTGCGCCCAGCGGGCCGAGCCGCCGACGATGTTGGTGACGGTGACCTGGCCGGCGAACACGTCGTCGACGGTCACCGCGAACGGGAGCGCGCGGCGTTCCCGGGCCTGGCGGCGCAGGTCGCGGACGAGGGCGCGGAAGGTCCGCGGCGCCGAGGTGTCGCCGGGCGGGACGGTCGCCTCCCACGGTTTGAGCCAGTCGGCGTTGCGGCGCCGCACCTCGTTCCACGCACGGGCGTCGCTGGTCGCCAGGGGACGGAGCCCGACCCGACCGGCGCGGAGATGGACGCGCCAGGCGTTCTCGGGCGCGCGGTTCAGTGGTCGCTCCCGGTGATCTGCTCGACGGCGTGCACGAGGATGGGCGCGAGCACGGCCAGGCCGTCCTTCACCCCGCCGCGCGAGCCCGGGAGGTTCACGACCAGCGCCTGGCCCCGGACCCCGGCGAGGCCGCGCGACAGGGCCGCCGTCGGGATGCCGTTGCCGACGCCGTACGCGCGGATCGCCTCCGCGATCCCCGGCACCTCCCGGTCGAGCAGCGGCCGGGTCACCTCGGGCGTCAGGTCGGTCGGGGTGAGGCCGGTCCCGCCCGTCGTGACGACCGCGCGCGCACCCGCGTCGACCGCGGCGCGGATGGCGTCCGCAACCGGCTCCCCGTCGGGTACGACGACCGGGCCGGTCACCTCGAAGCCGAGTCCGGCGAGCGCCTCGACGATGAGAGGGCCGGTGGTGTCCTCGTAGACGCCGGCGGCCGCGCGGTTCGACGCGCAGACGACGGTGGCTCTCACGCCCGTGACCAGTCGCCGGACTTGCCGCCGGTCTTCGACTCGACGCGGACGTCGGTGATGACCGCGGCCTTGTCGACGGCCTTGACCATGTCCACGACGGTGAGCCCCGCGACGGACACGGCGGTCAGCGCCTCCATCTCGACGCCGGTGCGGTCGGTCGTGCGCACGGTCGCGGTGATCTCGACCGCGTCGTCGGCCACGACCAGGTCGACGGTCACGCCGGAGATCGCCAGCGGGTGGCACAGCGGCACCAGGTCGGGGGTGCGCTTCGCGGCCATGATGCCGGCGACCCGCGCGACGCCGAGCGCGTCGCCCTTCGGCACGCCCTCGCCGCGCAGCAGCGCCACCACGTCGGCCGACACGAGCACCCGGCCGGTCGCGACGGCCTGCCGGCTGGTCACGTCCTTCGCGGACACGTCGACCATCCGCGCGGCTCCGCGCTCGTCCACGTGGGTGAGCCGCCGGTCGGGAGCACCCATCAGAAGTCCCGGTCGAGCACGAGCACCTGCACCTGGCTGCCGCCGGCGACGGAGGTCGTCTCGGGGGGCACGACGATCAGCGAGTTGGCCTCGGAGAGGTCGCCGACCAGGTGCGAGCCGTGCCCGCCCACCGGCGCGACGTGCGCGCCCTTGCCGTCGATCTCGAACTGCGCGCGCACGTACTGCTGGCGGCCGGGGATCGACGCGAACCCCTGCGAGCACAGGGCCCTGACCATCGGACGGCGGTAGGGCAGGCGGCCCATCATCCGGCGGATGGCGGGCACCACGAACACCTCGAACGAGACGTACGACGAGACGGGGTTGCCCGGCAGCGTGATGATCGGCGTCGAGTCCTCGCCCACGAAGCCGAACCCCTGCGGCTTCCCCGGCTGCATCCCGACCTCGCCGAACGAGACGGTGCCCAGCTCGGAGAGCACCTCCTTGACCACGTCGTAGGCGCCCTTCGAGACGCCCCCGCTCGTGACCACGAGGTCGGCGCGGACCAGCTGGTCGGACAGCGCGTCCCGGAAGTCGTTGGGGTCGTCGGACACGATGCCGACCCGGTAGGCGATGGCCCCGGACGTGCGGGCCGCGGCCGCGAGCATGTAGGAGTTCGCGTCGTAGACCGAGTCGTGGCCCAGCGCCGTCCCGGGCTCGCGGAGCTCCGCCCCCGTGGACATGATCACGATCCGCGGCCGGGGGCGCGAGCGCACCTGCGAGCGGCCCACCGACGCCAGCAGCCCGAGCTGGCGGGGCCCGAGGATGCTCCCGTCCTCCAGCAGCACGTCGCCGACCTGGACGTCCTCGCCCCGGTGCCGCACGTGCTGGTCCCGCTGGGGCGCCTTGGTGATCCGCACCGAGGCGACCCCGCCGTCGGTCCACTCCACGGGCACGACCGCGTCGGCGCCCTGCGGCACCGGGGCGCCCGTCATGATCCGGACCGCGGTGCCCGGGGAGAGCGCGAAGAGCTTGGTCTGCCCGGCGGCCATCTCCCCCACCACCGGCAGGTGCACCGGGTGGTCCTCGGTGGCGGTGGCGACGTCGTCGAAGTAGACGGCGTAGCCGTCCATCGCGGAGTTGTCGAAGGCGGGCAGGTCCATGGGTGCGGTGATGTTCTCGCACACCGGGAGCCCGAGCGCCTCGAGCAGCGGCTGGTCGTAGGGGTGCAGCGGCTCCAGGGACTCGACGATGCGCTCGACGTGCTCGTCGACGGTGCTCAGCCGGTCGGTCGGCATGAGGTTGGCAGCCATGGTGTGAACCCTAACCGGCCCTAGCCGCCGAGCGTGGTCCCGTCGTCGACGCGCCCGCCGTTCCCTTCCAGCCGTGCCCGGCCGACGACGGTGACGTCCTTGCCGAACGTCCAGTCGCCCTCCACCACGAGCTCCTCCGCCCGGCGCATCGACGGCACGCCGTCCGGGAAGTGCTCGTCGAACTTCCCGACGAGCTTGTAGTGGCTGGAGTCGAGGTCCACGAACGGCACTCCCTCGAGGTCCTCCTCGAGCACCAGGTGGGAGCTGTCCTCGAGCCGGTAGCAGTCCGAGCGCAGCACCAGCAGGTCGTTGGTCGTCTTCACCGGCAGGAACCGCGCCCGGGTCACCTCGATCAGCGCGGCGTCCTCGAACACCTCGACGGCGGCGCCCATGGCCGACTCGATCTGGATCACCTCGGGGCTGGAGTGGTCCGACGGGTCGACGGTCTTGGTGTTCTTGATCAGCGCCAGCCCGAGCACCCCGTCGCGGCGGTCGAGCTCGTCGCGCATGGCCACGAGGTCGAACCAGAGGTTGTTGGTGGAGCAGAACCTGTGCCGGGACAGGTCGGCCAGCGCCTCCTGGTCCTCGTCGAGCGTCTGGGCGGTCTCGCGCAGCACGATCCGCCCGTCCGAGCGACGGCGGGCGAAGTGGCCGCCCTTGCGGTCGGACGGGGTACGACGGACCGCCTCGATGGCGAACGGGGCGCCGGAGCCGGCGAACCAGGCGGCCACGTCCGGGTCGGGCGTCGCGCCGAGGTTGTCGGAGTTGGAGACGAACGCCTGCGTGAAGCCGGCGTCGATGAGCCGGTCGAGCAGGCCGCTGCCGCGCAGCGCCGGGTAGAGGTCGCCGTGGCCCGGCGGGCACCACTCGAGGTCCGGGTCCTTCTCCCAGGTCACCGGGGTCAGGTCGTCCGCGCGGAGCTTGGGCTCCTTGTTCTGCAGGAAGTCCAGCGGCAGCCCGTCGACCGGGAGGTCGTAGCCGGCGAGCGCGGAGCGGGTGTCCTCCGAGGTCCGGAAGCTGTCCATGAAGATCAGCGGCAGCCGGACGTCGTACTCCTTGCGCGCCCAGAGCACCTGCCGGGCGATGATGTCGAGGAAGCTCAGGCCGTCGCGCACCTCGAGCAGCGACTTGGCCTTGTCCAGGCCCATCGAGGTGCCGAGGCCGCCGTTGAGCTTGATGACCGCCGTGCGAGCGAGGCCCTCGGTGCCGCCGCTCCCCCCGACGTCGGCCAGCGCGGGGATGTCGATCGGCTCGATCGAGGACTCCGGGACCATCCCGGTCTCGCCGCTCTCGACCATCCGGTAGTAGTGCTCGAACACGTCGATGGCGGTCGGGTCGACGCCCGCGTCCGCCATCTTCTCGCGCGCCTGCCGCAGTCCCTCGTCGCTCATGGCCCGAGGTTATCCAGTCCGCGCTGGGTCATGCGGGTAGCGTCGAGGCGTGCACGCCGCCGACGGGTTCGCCGCCCGCAAGACCGCCCTGCGCGACCAGCTCGTCACGACCCGGGGGCGGCGCTCGCTCCTCGAGGTCTCGGAGGGAGCCCGCGCCATCGCGCGGCACCTGGTCGAGTCCCCCGAGGTACGCCGCGCGGCCACCGTCGCGGCGTACGTCTCCATCGGCACCGAGCCGGGCACGGGGCCGCTGCTCGACGCGCTCACCGCGATGGGCCGGCGGGTGATCCTGCCGGTCGTGCTGCCCGACCTCGACCTCGACTGGGCGGTGTACGACGGACCGGAGAACCTCGCCCGCGCACGCCGCGGGCTGCTCGAGCCGACCGGGGAGCGGCTCGGCCTGGAGGCGGTCGCGACGGCCGACGTGGTGCTCACCCCGGGGCTCGCGGTCGACCGCACCGGGATGCGGCTCGGGCAGGGCGGAGGCTGCTACGACCGGGCGCTCGGCCGGGTCCCGGTCGGCACGTTCACCTGCACCCTGCTCTATGACGGCGAGCTGCTCGACGAGGTGCCCGCCGCCGCCCACGACCGCCGGGTGACCGCGGTCGTGACCCCGGAGGCCGGCGTGGTCCGGCTGACCCGGGTGGTCTAGGTCCCCTGCTAGGGACCGTCCTTCTCCGGCTGCATCGTGAGGGTGTCCTCGGCGGCCTTCTCGACGGCCCTGCGCGACGACACCCACGGCAGCGTCTCGCCGTCGACCCAGAGCCTGGTCTGGTCGACGTAGTGGGGTGAGAAGGCGTGCCCGGAGACCCCGGTGAGGTTGACCCACCGGCTCTTGTCGGGGTCGGCGAGCGAGACCACCATCCGCATCGAGGGCGCCGCGGTCACGTGGTAGTCGTCGGCGGCGGCGTCCCACTTCGTGGCGTCGACGATCTCGTCGCCCCCGCCGACCTGGTAGCCGCCGCGGTTGAACAGCCACCGCACCAGCCCGATGTCCGACTGCCCGAGCGTCTGGTTCTCCAGGTCCAGCTGGTGCTGGTGGCCCCAGGTCCAGTCGACGGCCCGCCGCGCCTGCCGGCGGACCAGCTCGTCGCGGGCGTCGGCCATCGCCTGCTGGAGGATGTCGTCGCGGGTCTCGATGACGCCGTCGGTGTTCACGTCGTCCCACCAGTGGCTGTTGGGGTCGGCGAGCAGCCGGCGCATCACCTCGAACCAGCGGCCGCCGCCGTCGGGCCACACCGACGGCTTGAGCTCGTCGTGGAAGGTGAGCGCCAGCGTGTTGCGCCAGACGGCGTTGTAGTACGCCGCCGCCGCGGAGCCGGGCGTCTGCCGGTAGTCCCAGCTGTTGAGCAGCCGCTGCCCGCCGGCGAGGTAGTCCGACGGCATGAAGATCTTGAGCAGGTAGGGCACGAACGTCGGCGCGAAGCCGTTGCGGGTGTCGAGCTGGATGCGGGACATGTCCGCGACGCTCACCCGGGCCTTGCGCTGGAGCAGGTCGGCGATCCGCTGGCTGCGGTAGCCGTAGGCCCAGGAGTCGCCGAGGTAGTAGGGGTACTCCGGGCCGGCGACCGCCTGGTTGGCGGTGGCGACGAACCCGTCCGACGGGTTCAGCAGGCTCGGCAGCGCCGCGAACGGGACGTACTTCCCGGTCCAGTCGTCGGCCTTCAGCCACCCGAGGGCCGGGTAGTCGCCGTTGTTCCCGGACTTGCGGATCGGGATCCGGCCGGGGGCCTGGTAGCCGATGTTGCCGGCCCGGTCGGCGTAGACCATGTTCTGCGACGGCACCGCGAAGTCGGCCGCCCCGGCCCGGAACTGCTGCCAGTCGGTGGCCTTGTCGAGCTCGAAGACGGCGTCCGCGGTGTTGCTCGGGGTGAGCGCGGTCCACTGGATCGAGACCGCGTAGCCGTTGCCGCGGTCGGGTGCGTCCGCCCCCGCCGGGGCGTTCGCGCCGACGGTGCTCAGCTCGGGTGAGACGTCGGACAGCAGCGGGCCGTGCCGGGTCGAGCGGACCGTGAACCGGAACGGCTTCGACCGTCCGTGGACCTTGATCTCCTCGTCGCGCATCCGCAGCGGGTGCCGCTTGCCGTCGTACAGGTAGGTCTTGCCCTCGACCTTCTCCAGGTAGAGGTCCAGCACGTCCGGCCCCAGGTTGGTGAACCCCCAGGCGATCTGCTGGTTGTGCCCGATGACCACCCCGGGCAGGCCGGAGAAGGTGACGCCGGAGACGTCGAAGGGGCAGTCCGCGGTGAGCGTCGTGCAGTGCAGGCCCATCTGGTACCAGATCCCCGGCACCGACACCCCGAGGTGTGGGTCGTTGGCCAGGATCGGCTTGCCGGTGGTGGAGTGGTCGCCGTCGACGACCCACGCGTTCGACCCGATGCCGTCCCCGCCGTGGCCGGAGCCGGCGAGCATCGACGGCATCCCCTTCAGCGCGGCGTCGACCTGGCTCAGCGCGTGCTCGGCGGCCGGGTCGAGCGGCGGCCGGGACGGCTTGCGGGTGCCGGAGCCGGTGGCGTTCTGCTCGAAGACCTTGTCGACCACGGCGCCCTGGTCGACGATCGGCCGGTGCCGGTCGTAGGGGTACGGCGGGAACAGGTCGGCGATCTCGTCCTGGGTGTGCGACCCGGACAGCAGGCCGCGCTGGATCTCGTCGTCCATGTTGCCGCGCAGGTCCCACGCCATCGCCTTGAGCCAGGCGACCGAGTCCGCCGGCGACCAGTCCTCGACCTGGTAGTCCTTGTTCTGCAGCCCGAGGACGGCGTACTCCAGCGACATCTCCGAGGGCGAGTGGGTGTGGATGTAGGCGTTCACGCCGTCGCTGAACGCCTGGAGGTAGGCCTGGGTCGCCGGGCTGAGCCGGGACAGCTCCTGCTCCGCGACCCGCCGCCAGCCCATGGTCCGGATCGTCTTGTCGACCTCGAGCGTGGACTCGCCGAACATCTCCGAGAGCCGGCCGGCGGTCGTGTGCCGGCGGACGTCCATCTCGAAGAACCGGTCCTGCGCCTGCACGAACCCCTGGGCGTAGAACAGGTCGTGGCTGGTGCCGGCGTACACCTGCGGGATGCCGTGGTCGTCGCGCAGCACCTTGACCGTGCCCTGCAGGCCCGGCAGCGCGACGTCACCGTCGGTCTGCGGGAAGGAGTCGCGCACCACGACGACCCCGGCCACGAAGGTGACGACCAGCAGCAGGACGACGAGGACGACGCCGTACGTCGACCAGCGGCCCCAGCGCGGCCAGGAACGGAACCCGCGGGACGGCGCGGGAGTCCGCCCCGGGCTGCTGGAGGCGGAAGGGGTCGCGGGCACGGCGGCCATTGTGCCGGGTGGACCTCGGCGGCTCGCGACCGCCACGTCCGGCAGCGTCCTGTGACGTCGGTCCGGGGCGCGGGAAGTTTGCGAAAGGTGCCGGTGTTGGGATACTTGGCAGTCGAGCCCCGGGAGTGCCAGACCCGGCGGCCCGCACGACACCCGTGGAGGACCCGTTGCCCACCTACCAGTACGCCTGCACCGAGTGCGGCCACGCCTTCGAGCAGTTCCAGAGCTTCACCGACGACGCGCTGACCGTGTGCCCGCAGTGCCAGGGTCGGCTCCGCAAGGTGTTCAACGCGGTGGGCGTCGTGTTCAAGGGCTCTGGCTTCTACCGCACCGACAGCCGCACCGACGGGAAGCCCGCGGTGCCGGCGTCCGCCTCGACGTCGAAGTCCGACTCGTCCTCGGGTGAGAAGAAGTCCGAGACCAAGACCGAGTCCTCGTCCTCGACCGGCAGCCCGGCGAAGTCGGACTCCACCAGCGCCGCCTGACCCGGACCTGTGGACGGCGGCCGACGCCGGGCCGCCGATCTTCCTAGCCTGGGCCGATGCCCCGGCCCGCCGCGTCCCGTCGTCCGCTCACCACGTCCCTGGGCCGAGCCCGCCGCCGGCTCAGGCGCGCGGTGCTCGCCCGCCGGCGACCGCTGGCCGCGGTGTGCGCCGCCGTGGCCGTCGTGGCCACGCTCCAGGCCAACGCAGCACCTCCCCCGCCGCACCGCCTCGTCCTCACGGCCGCGCGTGACCTGCCCGCCGGCGCGGTGGTCCGACCCGACGACCTCACCCGGACCCCGTTCGACCCGGCCAGCGTGCCGGCCGGGGTGCTGCGCGGGCCGGCGCAGGCGGTCGGGCGCACCACGGCGACCCCGGTCCGCGCCGGCGAGCCGCTGACGGACGCCCGGCTGCTGGGCGCCTCCCTGCTCGCGCGCTACCCGGGCCTGGTGGCCGTGCCGGTGCGGGTCGGCGACCCGGGTGCCGTCCGCCTGCTGCGCGTCGGCGACCGGGTCGACCTGCTCGCGGCCGACCCGCAGGGGGACCAGCCGGCCCGCACCGTCGGCCGGGACGTGCCGGTGCTGGCGATCCCCCGGCCCGCCGAGGAGTCGCCCGGTCTGACGAACGGCGCCCTGGTCGTGCTCGGGGTGCCCGACGGCGACGCCCCCACGGTGGCCCAGGCCGCGGTCTCCTCGTTCCTGTCGGTGGTGCTGACGCACTAGCCTTGTGCCATCTCGTGACAACCCGGACCAACAGGGGAAACCGACATGCTCAAGGGCTTCAAGGGCTTCGTGATGCGCGGCAACCTGATCGAGCTCGCCGTCGCGTTCATCGTCGGCGCCGCGTTCGCCACCGTCGTCAAGACCTTCACCGACGTGATGATGGGGTTCATCGGCAAGGTGGGCGGGCAGCCCGACTTCGGCAAGGTGACCCTCGCCGGGGTCAACGTGGGCCTGTTCATCAACGCCGTGATCTCGTTCCTCATCGTCTCGGCGGTGATCTACTTCTTCGTGGTCACGCCGTACAACAAGCTCCAGTCGCGGATGGCCAAGGGCGAGGAGCCGGCGCCGCCGGCCGCCGACATCGCGCTGCTGAGCGAGATCCGCGACCTGCTCGCCGGGCGTCATGTCACCCCGACCGTCGAGATGGACGACAGCCGGGTGGGCTGATCCCCCGATGACCGTCCGCGCGGCCGGCACGCGCCTCGTCGCGGGCTGGCTGCTGCTGTGCACCGGGCTCCTCGCCGTCGGGTGGCTGCTCACGCACCCGCTGGCCCGCGCCGTCGGCGGCCCGGAGAACGACCTGTCCCGGTGGGTGGAGGCGCGCCGTACGCCGCTGCTGGACCACGTCGCGGCCGCCGGCACCCTGCTCGGCGACACCGTGCTCGGCATCGTGCTGCTGCTCCTGCTCGGTGGCGGTGTCGCGCTGTGGCGCCGCTCGCGGCTCCCGCTGCTGCTGGTCGGCCTCGTGTACGCCGGCCTGCTGGGCGCCTACCTCACGGCCACCTGGCTCGACCCGCGGGAGCGGCCGCCGGTGGAGATCCTCGACACGGGGCTCGTCCCCGACCACAGCTTCCCCTCTGGTCACACGATGACGTCGACCGCGCTCGTCGGGTGCCTCCTGGTCCTGCGGCACACGTACGCGCCGGGCCGGCCGCGGTGGGCGTACACGCTGTTCGCGGTCCCGGTGCTGACCATGCTCAGCCGCGTGTACCAGGGCGC
>DASTGV010000211.1:0-3399 GCA_035718765.1 Nocardioidaceae bacterium | reverse complement strand
CGGGCTCGACGTCCCCCGGGACCTCTCCGTGGTCGGCTTCGACGACAGCCCGCTCGCGCGCCGGCTCCGGCCGCAGCTCACCACGGTCCGCCAGGACGTCGCGGAGAAGGGCCGGGCGTCCGCGACGGAGCTCGCCCGCGTGCTGGGGGCCAAGCGCGCCGGCACCAAGACCCGCGCCAAGCACCTCGTGCTGCCGACCGAGCTCGTGGTCCGCGACAGCACGGCCCCGCCCCCGTCCCGCTGAGGGCCGCCGACCACGACGGCCGCTTCCGCGGGACGTCCCGGTGGGCTCGCCGAGCCGAGTGTCCGCGTCCGAGGCCGAGGACTCCGCGATCGGAGACCGACCCGTCACTTCCTGCGGGACACGCCGGTGAACCTGCCGAGCAGGGGACGGGTCGGCGAGAGGCGGGCCCGGGCGGCGCGCCGCTCGCGGGCGATCTCGGCCAGGTAGGCGTGGAAGTCGACCTGGATGGTGTGCCGCTTCGAGGCGACGTACCGCCGCGCGAGCCTCTCGTCGTAGATCCGGATCTGCCGGCGCATCTCGTCGTACGACGGGAGCGTGCCCGCGCCGGAGACCAGGTCGGCGACCCACGCGGACTGCGCCTCCGCGAGCGGCATGATCGCGCCGATCGGCTGCACGAGCCCGACGAAGTACAGGCCGGGGTGGTCCGGGCTGACCACCCGGCGGTAGAGGTCGACGTGGTTGTCGCGGGCCGGCACGAACCGCTCGTCGAGGAACGGGAAGGTCACCTTGTAGCCGGTGCAGTAGATGACCGTGTCCACCTCGGCCGCGGTGCCGTCGACGAAGAACGCCTTGCTGCCCTCGAAGCGGTCGATGTTCGGGCGCACCGAGATGTCGCCGTGGCCGAGTCGGGTGAGCAGGTCGTCGGAGACCGTGGGGTGCGCGTGCAGCACGGCGTGGTCCGGCTTCGGCAGCCCGTAGTCGGTCATCCGGCCCTGCGACAGCCGCAGCAAGGCGGCCAGTCCGAGCCGCTGCAGGGCGACCGGACCGCGGGCCAGCGGCGAGTCGGTGAGGTGGTCGGTGGGCACGCCGAACATGTACTTCGGCACCACGTGCGCGCCCCGGCGCATCGCGAGGTAGGTCTCCTCCGCCACCCGGGAGGACTCCACCGCGATGTCGCTGGCCGAGTTGCCGATGCCCAGCACCAGCACCCGCTTGCCCTCGAGCACGTCGGGGGTGCGGTAGTAGTGCGCGTGCAGCTGGTCCCCCGGGAAGGTCTCCGCGCCGGGGTACGACGGCTCCGGCCAGCGCGGGTCCCAGTGGTGCCCGTTCGCGACCACCACGTCGCTGTAGGAGCGCACCTCGGGCTCCCCCGGCTCGCCGCGCTGGTTGCTCGACCGCAGCGTCACGGCGTACCCGCCGTCGGCCGGCTCGACCTTCACCACCTCGGTCCGGAACGCGATCTTGTCCCGGAACCCGAAGTGGTCGACGTAGGAGTCGAAGTACTCCGCGATCTGCCAGTGGCTGGGGTAGTCCGGCAGGTCCGCCGGCATCGGGAAGGCCTTGTACTCCATCTGCTGACGCGAGGTGTTGATGTGCAGCGAGCGGTAGGCCGAGGACATCCCGTTGTCGTTGAGGTAGCGCCAGTTGCCGCCGACGCTGCTGCCCACCTCGAAGCAGTCGAACGGGATGCCGCGCGCGTGCAGGACCTGGGCGGCCGCGATGCCCGAGGAGCCCGCCCCGATGACGCACACGCGCGTTTGCACTGGGGCCTCCTCCGTACCGGGTGTGGGCCGAGATCCCGTCGGTGAACCTTGAAGGGTCTACCTTGCCAGAACTCCTTGCCTGGTGGGGCCGCGGAGGCGGACGCAGACTCGACCGACACGCCCTAGGGTTCGGACCATGCCGTTCCCGTCGCCGCCGTGGTCGCTGACCGCACAGATGTGGCTGTCGGTGTTCGCGGTCCGCGAGTCCGGCCGCCCGGACCGGCCGGCCGGTGTGTACGGCGCGGCGTTCGTCGACTACACCGGGGTGCTCGCCTACCACGAGCTCCTGGTCGCCCGGTTGCACGACCCCGTCCGCCGCCGGGTGCGGATCACCGACATCTGGGTCGACTCGGTCGCGTCCCGGGACGGTGGCCGCGCGCTCTGGGCGATCCCCAAGCAGCTCGCGGACCTGCCGCTGCGCTCGTCGGGCTACGGACCTGCGACCCGGACGAGGTTCGGGGCGGTCGCCGACGGCCGGCACGTGGCCAGCGGCGCGTTCGTGTCCGTCCCGGGCGCCGCGCTGGTCCGGGCGCCGCTGGCGATGGCGACCTCGCAGCTGCGGTCCGACGGGACCGAGGTGGTCACGGGGTTCGGCGGGTCGGCCCGCCCGGTCCCGTGCCGCGCGTCGTGGCGCTTCGACCCCGACGGGCCGCTGGGGTTCCTGCACGGCCGCCGGCCGATGGTCTCGCTGCTGCTGCGGGACGCGCGGCTGACGTTCGGCTGACGCCGCTGGGCGCCGCGGCGTGGCTCGGGTGGCGGCTCCGACGTACGGGGTGAGGGACTACCAGGAGGTCGGCTTCTCCGGCTGGTACAGCCACACGTGGAAGAACTGGTCGAGGTCCAGACCCGAGACACGTTCGGCCAACGCGATGAACTGCGGGGTCGTGACGTTCCCGTAGCGGTTCTGCGTCGCCCACGCCTGCAGGATGTCGAAGAACGCCTTGTCGCCGACCTTCTGGCGCAGGGCCTGCAACGTCATCGCGCCGCGGTTGTAGATCGTGCCGTTGAACAGGTTGGCCGCCGTCCCCGGGTCGCCGGGCGGCGGCGTCCAGAAGGCGGTGTCCTGCGCCGGCGTGTTGTAGAGGTTGTCGAAGTACTGCTGCGCCGTCCTGCGGCCGGAGTGCTCGCTCCAGATCCACTCCGACCAGGTCGCGAAGCCCTCGTGCAGCCAGATGTCGGGCCACTGCGTGAGGGTGACCGAGTCGCCGAACCACATGTGCGAGATCTCGTGGGCGACCGTGGTCTCGTCGGGCATCGCCGCGTACACCGGCTTGGTCTGGGTCTCGAGCGAGTAGCCGACGGCCTTCGCGTCGTCCGCGACCGACCCCACGGCGTTGAACGGGTACGGCCCGTAGATCGACTCGTAGAACTGCACGATCTCGGGGAGGTTCCGGAAGACGTTCCCGCTCGGGAGGGTCGGGTCGATCGCGACGTACGACGGGATGCTGCCGATCTTCGAGACGGTCAGGTCGAACCGGCCGAGCGTCGCCGTCGCGAGGTACGGCGCCATCGGGTCGGTCTCCTGCCAGACCCAGGTGGTCCTGCCCCCGCTCGACGCGTGCGAGACCAGCACGCCGTTCGCCATCACCGTGAGGCCGTCGGGGACGGCGACGCTGAAGTCGAAGGTCGCCTTGTCGCGAGGGTTGTCGTTGGCCGGGTACCAGCCCGGAG
>DASTGV010000210.1:0-11699 GCA_035718765.1 Nocardioidaceae bacterium | reverse complement strand
GGCGGGCCAGGTCGATGCCGTAGAGCACGTGGCTCTTCTTGTAGATCGGCGTCTCCGGGGTGTTGAGGTACTTCGCCTCGATCCGGTCGTCGTCGAAGATCCGCCGCGCCCCGAAGCCGATGGTGTCCCCGTTGGTCTCCCGGATCGGCCAGAGCAGCCGGCCGCGGAACCGGTCGTAGTGACCGCTCTGGCCCTGCCCCACCAGGCCCCCGGTGACCAGCTCGGCGTCCTGGAACCCCTTCTGGCGCAGGTGCTTGTAGAGGTCGGAGCCGCCGCGGGGCGCGAAGCCCACCCCGAACGTCTCGGCGGCGTCCCGGTCGAAGCCGCGGCTGGTGAGGAACTCGCGGGCCTTGGCGGCGTCCGGGCCGGCCAGCTGCTCGGCGTAGTAGGCCTGGGCGGCCTTGTGCGCCTCCAGCATCCGCGGCCGGAGGTTGGTCTCCCGCTTGGCGGGCCGCGCTCCGCCCTCCTCGGTGTACCGGAGCTGGACGCCGTACTTGTCGGCCAGCCGCTCCACGGTCTCGGCGAACGACGTGCCGTCGATCTTCATCACGAAGGAGATGACGTCGCCGCCCTCTCCGCAGCCGAAGCAATGGTAGAAGTTCCTGGACGGAGTGACGTGGAAGGACGGGGACCTCTCGTCGTGGAACGGGCAGAGCCCCTTCATCGAGCCGCCGCCGGCGTTCTTGAGGGTGACATAGCCGGAGACCACCTCGTCGATGCGGGCACGTTCACGCACGAGCGCGATGTCCTCGTCCCGGATCAGCCCTGCCACTCCGCTGAGTCTACGTGCCGGGGGACGTCCCCCGACGGGGGTCTCGGCGACCTGGGGACGCTGCTCAGCGCAGCCGGTCGTGCCAGGCGAGCGCGGACGCGTCGGTCAGCGAGGCGACCTGGTCGACGACCACCCGCAGCCGCGCCGCGTCGTCACCGGCGGCCTCGTAGTCGGCCCGGAACGCGGGCATCAGGGTCGCCGGTCCGCGCAGCGTCAGCAGCGACACGAGCTCGGCGACCACCGCGCGCTGCCGCTCCAGCACGGCCACCCGGCCGTCGGCCCGCATCACGTAGTGCGCGGCCACCCCCTTGAGCGCCGCGACCGCGACCTCGGTCTCCCGCGGGACCACCAGGTCGGCGGTGTGCCGGACCAGCGGGCGGTCGCCGTGCTTGTCGATCGTGGCCTGCCGGACCTGCGTGCAGAACAGTCCGATCAGGTCGCTGGTCAGGTCCTTGAGCGCGGCCATGGCTCGCCGGCTGCCGTCGTACGGCGTGCGGGGCCAGGTCGTGAGCCGGCGCAGGCCGTCGAGGGCCGCGTCGAGCTCGGCGTCGACGGCGTCGGGGACGTACCAGTCGCGCACCGTCGCCCACACCTCGGCGCGCTCGCCGGGCCCGTCGAGCCAGGACAGGTCGATGGTGCCGGAGACGACCCCGTCCTCGAGGTCGTGCACGGAGTAGGCCACGTCGTCGGCCAGGTCCATCACCTGCGCCTCCACGCACCGCCGCCGGCCCTCGACGCCGTCGCGCAGCCACGTGAACACCGGCAGGTCGTCGTCGTAGACCCCGAACTTGCGCACGGCGCGCCGGGTCCCGTCGGCGTGCGACCCGTGCGGGACCTCGGCCGACGCCCGGGGCCAGGGGTACTTCGTCGCGGCGTCCAGCGTGGCCCGCGTGAGGTTCAGGCCGGCCGAGCGGCCCTCGGCGTCGAAGGTCTTGGCCTCCAGCCGGGTGAGCAGCCGCAGGGTCTGCGCGTTGCCCTCGAAGCCGCCGCAGGCCGCGCTGACCTCGTCGAGCGCCCGCTCCCCGTTGTGCCCGAACGGCGGGTGCCCGAGGTCGTGCGCCAGCGCCGCGGTCTCGACGACGTCCGGGTCGCAGCCGAGCGTCCGGCCGAGGTCGCGGGCGACCTGGGCCACCTCGAGCGTGTGGGTGAGCCGGTTGCGGACGAAGTCGTCGGTCTGCGGGCCGACCACCTGCGTCTTGGCCGCCAGCCGGCGCAGCGCGGCGGAGTGGACCAGCCGGGCCCGGTCGCGCGCGAAGGACGTGCGGCCGTGCGGGGCGGTGGTCTTGACCGGCTCCGTCACCCAGCGGGCGCGCGCGTGTGCGTCGTACCCGCGCTGCTGCTCCGTGTCCTGCCCCGTGCCCTGCTCCGTCGACCCCACCGGGCGACCCTACTGCCGGCCGGGGACAGCACCGGGACGTAAGCCGCATGTCATCTCTCGGCCCCCGGGACTGTCGGTGCCTGTGGTTAGGCTCGCCCCTATGACCGTCCTGGGACGCGACACCACCGAGCGGCTGCGTGACTGTGCGGCCGTCCAGGGGTTCGTCAAGCGGGTGTGCTTCCGGACCGGGCCACCCGGACTCGTCGGCACCGAGCTGGAGTGGCTGGTCGCGTCCGCGACCGAACCCACCGCCAGCGTCCCGATCCCCCTCCTGCGTGACCTGCTCGACGCCGCCGGCCCACCACCGCGGGGCAGCGCGGTCACCTACGAGCCCGGGGGCCAGCTCGAGCTCAGCTCGCCGGCCTTCCGTGGCGCGAGCGCCTGCTGGGAGGCGCTCGCCGAGGACGCCGAGCACGTCCGCCGCCCGCTCGAGGCGGCCGGCCTGCGGCTCCTCCCCACCGCGATCGACCCGTTCCGGCCACCCCGCCGCCAGCTCTCCCATCCGCGCTACGACGCGATGGAGGCGTACTTCGCGACGGCCGGCGGCGAGAGCGCCGCGCTCGGCCCGGTGATGATGACCAGCACCGCCGCCGTCCAGGTCAACCTGGACGTCGGCGCCGACCCTGACGACGCCGCCCGCCGGTGGCGGCTGCTGCACACCGTCGGCCCGACGATGGTCGCGGCGTTCGCCAACTCCCCCGTGCACGCCGGCGCCGACACCGGCTGGAAGTCCGCACGGCAGCGGGTCTGGCAGCACCTCGACCCCGAGCGGACCTCCGTCCCGACCGGCACCGACCCGGCGGCCGCCTGGGCGGAGTACGCCCTGGAGGCCCGGCTGATGCTCCGCAGGCGCGAGGGCGACGACTGGCGCGCGGAGGCGGGCCGCACCTTCCGCGACTGGCTGGAGGAGGAGGACGCACCCGACGCCGAGGACCTGTCGACGCACCTGACCACGCTGTTCCCGCCGGTGCGGCCGCGGGGCTGGTTCGAGGTCCGCTACCTCGACGCGCAGCCGTGGCCGTGGTGGCCGGTCCCGATGGCGGTGCTGCACGCGCTACTCGACGACGCCACCGCGATGGCCGCCGCCGAGGACGCCTGCGCCGGTCTCGACGACTGGGCCGGCGCGGCCCGCCACGGGCTCGGCTCCCCCGGGCTGCAGGCCGCCGCCGACACCTGCTTCGACGCCGCCCTGCCCGCCCTGCTCCGCCGCGGCGAGCACCCCGACCTCGTCGCCCGGGTGGCGGCGTTCCGTGACCGCTACGTCCGTGTCGGCCGCAGCCCCGCCGACGACCCGCTCGAGCACCTGGAGGCCTCGTGAGCACCCCCGCCGCCGCCCGGCCCGGCACCGCCCCGGAGTCGATGACCGAGGACCAGCTCAAGCAGTACGTCGCCGACGAGCTCGAGCGCGGTCGAGGCCGCAGCCTCGGCCTGACCACCGGCGTGCTCGACGAGGGCGAGCTGCTCGCCCAGCACTCCCGGCTGATGTCGCCGCTGGTGTGGGACCTCGCGCACGTCGGCAACTACGAGGAGCTGTGGCTGCTGCGGGAGGCCGCCGGGATCGAGGCGATGCGTCCCGAGCTGGACGACATCTACGACGCCTTCGAGCACCCCCGTGCGACCCGCCCGACGCTGCCGCTGCTCAAGCCGCAGGAGGCCGGGGACTACATCGGGCTGGTCCGCCGCAAGGTGCTCGACTCCCTCGAGCGGATCCGGCTCGACCCGGCCCGCGAGCTGCTGGGGTCGGGGTTCGTGTTCGGCATGGTGCTCCAGCACGAGCACCAGCACGACGAGACGATGCTGGCCACCCACCAGCTGCGCCGCGGCAACCCGGTGTTCCCGGCCACCGACGCGCTGCCGGCACCCGCCGCGCTGATCACCTCCGCCGAGGTGCTGGTCCCGGCCGGGCCGTTCACGATGGGTACGTCGACCGATGCCTGGGCCCTCGACAACGAGCGACCGGCCCACCGGGTCGACCTGCCCGCGTTCTGGATCGACACCGTGCCGGTCTCCAACGCCGCCTACCGCGCGTTCCTCGAGGCCGGCGGCTACGACGACGAGCGGCTCTGGTCGCCCGCCGGCTGGCGCTGGCGCTGCGAGTCCGGCAAGCGCTCCCCCGCCTTCTGGTTCCGCGAGGGCGACACCTGGCTGCGCCGCCGGTTCGCCCGGGTCGAGCCGCTGCCCGACGACGAGCCGGTGCAGCACGTGTGCTTCTTCGAGGCCGACGCCTACGCCCGCTGGGCCGGTCGGCGGCTGCCCACGGAGGCCGAGTGGGAGAAGGCCGCCTCCTGGGACCCGGAGACCCGCACCAAGCGGCGCTTCCCCTGGGGCGACGAGGCGCCGACCGAGGAGCGGGCCAACCTCGGCCAGACCCGCTACCGCCCGACCGCGGCCGGGTCCTACCCCGCGGGCGCCGCCCCGAGCGGGGCGCTGCAGATGGTCGGCGACGTGTGGGAGTGGACCTCCACGGAGTTCACCGGCTACCCCGGCTTCCGGTCCTTCCCCTACAAGGAGTACTCCGAGGTCTTCTTCGACGACGGCTACCGCGTGCTGCGCGGCGGCTCCTGGGCCACCGACCCGCTGGCACTGCGCACCACCTTCCGCAACTGGGACCACCCGATCCGCCGGCAGATCTTCTCCGGCTTCCGGACGGCCCGGGATGTGTAGGCACCTCGCCTGGCTGGGGGCACCCCGCACGCTCCAGGCGCTGGTCGTCGACCGCCCGCACGCGCTCTACGAGCAGTCCTGGGCCCCACGACGGCAGCGGCACGGCACCGTGAACGTCGACGGCTTCGGCGCCGGCTGGTACGTCGACCGGCCGGCTCCCGTGCGCTACCGACGCGCCCAGCCGATCTGGACCGACGCGTCGTTCGCGTCGCTGGCGCCGACGATCTCCTCGGCGTGCGTTCTGGCCGCGGTCCGGTCCGCGACGCCGGGCACCGCCGCCGACGAGGGCGCCGCCGCACCCTTCACCCACGACCGGTGGCTGTTCAGCCACAACGGCCGCCTGCAGGACTGGCCGACCGCCCGCAAGGCGCTGACCGGGCAGGCGGCCGACGTGCCCGACACCCGGGTCGGGGTCGACTCCGCACTGCTGTTCGGGCTGGCCCTGGCCCGCTGGCAGGCCGGCGCGTCGCTGCCCGAGGGCCTGGCCGGCGCCGCCCGCGACGTGCTCGACCACGGCGGCGGCCGGCTGACCATGCTCGCCACCGACGGGACCGCCGTGGCCGGGGTCGTCGTCGGGGAGCCGCTGCACGTGCTCACCGGGTCCGACGGGACGCTCGTCGCCGCCGAGCCGGACGACGACGACCCCGCCTGGCGCGAGCTCGCCGACTGCTCCGTCGTACACGTGACGGACGGCGGCCTCAGCGAGACCAGCCTCTAGGAAGGACGCAGATGTCCCAGATCGACCACTACCTCACGGCCGACGACCTGGCCGCGTCGCTGCGACGGGACGTGCGCGCCGGGCTGACGTCGACGCCCAAGGTGCTGCCGCCGAAGTACTTCTACGACGGCCGCGGCAGCGAGCTGTTCGAGCACATCACCCGGCTGCCGGAGTACTACCAGACCCGGGCCGAGGCGACGATCCTCGGCGAGCGCGCCGACGACATCGCCGACCTGACCAAGGCCCGCACCCTGGTCGAGCTGGGGTCCGGCTCGTCGGAGAAGACCCACCTGCTGCTGCGGGCGCTGCGCGAGGTGGGGTCCCTGGAGACCTACGTGCCGGTCGACGTGAGCGAGGACGCGATCACCTGGGCGCTGCCCGGCCTGGTCGCCGAGTACCCCGGCCTCGAGGTGCACGGCATCGTCGCCGACTTCGAGCGTCACCTCGAGCGGCTGCCGCAGGGCGGTCCCCGGCTGGTCGCCTTCCTCGGCGGCACCATCGGCAACTTCGAGCCCGCCCAGCGCGCCGCGTTCCTGTCCGCGCTCGGTGGGACGCTCGAACCGGGCGACGCGCTGCTCCTCGGCACCGACCTGGTCAAGGACCCCGAGCGGCCGGTCCGCGCCTACGACGACTCCGCCGGGGTGACCGCTGAGTTCAACCTCAACGTGCTGCGGGTGATCGACCGCGAGCTGGGCGCCGACTTCGACGTCGCCGCCTTCGAGCACGTCGCGGTCTGGGACGCCGACCAGGAGTGGATCGAGATGCGGCTGCGCTCCCGCGTCGACCAGCGGGTCGACGTCCCGGCGCTCGACCTGACCGTGGACTTCGCGGCGGGCGAGGAGATGCGCACCGAGGTGTCCGCGAAGTTCCGGGAGCGGAGGGTCGCCGCCGAGCTCGCCGCCGCCGGGCTCCGGCTGGCGCACTGGTGGACCGACCGGCCGGGTGACTTCGCGCTGTCGCTGTCCTTCGTCTGAGCCGGCGAGCCCGCTACAACCACCCGTGGGCGTCCGCGATCCGGGCGGCCTCGGCCCGGTTGCCGGCCCCGGTCTTCCCGATCGCGGACGACAGGTGGTTGCGCACGGTCCCCTCGGAAAGGAACAGCCGGGCGGCGACGGTGGCCACCGAGGACCCGTCGCGGGCGGCCCGCAGCACGTCGGTCTCCCGGGCGGTCAGGGGTGAGTCCCCGGCGACCAGGCTGTCGGCGGCGAGCACCGGGTCGACGACCCGCAGGCCCGCGTGCACCCGACGTACGGCGTCCGCGAGCTGGCGGGCGGGCGTGTCCTTGACCACGAACCCGTCCGCCCCCGCCTGCAGGGCGCGCCGCAGGAAGCCCGGACGGCCGAACGTGGTCACGATCAGCACCCGGGTCGCGGGCAGCGCCGCCTTGAGCGCCCGGGTCGCCTCGATGCCGTCCAGGCCGGGCATCTCCACGTCCAGCAGGGCGACGTCGGGCGCATGCGTGGTGGCCGCCTCGACCACGGCGTCGCCGGAGCCGACCTCGGCGACCACGGACAGGTCCGCCTCCAGGTCCAGCAGGGCGGCCATGGCCCCGCGGACCAGCGCCTGGTCGTCGGCGAGCAGCAGCCGGATCGTCACGAGACGGCCGCCCGCGCGGACACCGCCAGCTCGAAGCCGCGCGGCTCCAGGGTGCGGGTCACCAGCACCGCGCCTGAGGCGGCGGCCCGCTCGCGGAGGCCGTCGAGACCGGTGCCGGGTCGCGCGTCCGGCGCGGGTCCGGTGCCGTCGTCGCGGACCTCGACCGCGGTCGGCCGCAGCCGCACCGTGCACCGCGAGGCCCGGCTGTGCCGGATCACGTTCGTGACCCCCTCCCGGACCGTCCAGGCGAACAGCTCGCGCAGCTCGGAGGGCACCTCGTCGGTGCTGTTCGGCAGGTCGGCCTCGATCTCGGCCGCCCGCAGCGCCTCGCGGGCGCGGGCCAGCTCGCCGGGCAGGGTCAGGTCGCGGTACCCCTCGACCGCCCGCCGCACGTCGGCCAGCGCGTCCCGGCTCAGCCGCTCCAGGTCGGCGAGCTCGGCCCTGGCGCGCGCCGGGTCCACGTCGAGCAGCCGGTGGGCCAGCTCCGCCTTGACCGTGATCACGGTCAGCGAGTGGCCGAGGATGTCGTGCAGGTCGCGGGCGAAGCGGTTCCGCTCGTCGACGACCGCGAGCCGGGCGTTCTCCTCGCGGGCCGCGAGCAGGTCCAGGTTGCGGGCCATCAGCTGGTTGACGCCCCACATCGCGAACGCCGCCGTGCACACCGCGAACGCGAGGCCGCCGGGCTGTGACCAGCCCGGCACCAGGTGCCCGCTGACCTCGACGGCCGCGGCCAGCACGGCGGTGAACACGAGCGCGGCCCGGGCCGGCAGGCACATGACCCCGACCACCGCGACGTACACCACGGCCGCCGTACCCTCCTGGCCGATCGAGACGACCATGACCAGCAGCAGCGCGACCAGGCCGCCGATCATCGCCCACGCCTCCCGGGCGGGCACCCGCATCTGCATGCGCCGGCGCCGGGCCCGGATCCAGGAGAAGAACGCGAGGTACGCCGCCGCGAACGCGACGGTCGCGACCAGGCCGACCCAGCCCGCCGCCACGCCCCGCTCCCCCCACGCGATCCGCCACGCCGCGCGCAGCGAGTCGAACAGGAACACCAGCCAGACGGCCGCGAACACCAGGCCGAACCGACCGGCCCGCCCCTCGCGGGTCGGCCAGCCGACCTGGCGTGGGTCGACGCTCGGGTCGATGCTCGACGGGCTGCTCACGAGGCTCACCGTAGTTGGCGCTCAGACCCGGGCGGTGTCCTTGCTCATCCGCCACGCGGCACCGGCCACGAAGAGGGCGAGCCAGACGACCGCGTTGAGGACGGCGTACCACGGCAGGTCCCCGGTGAGGGGTGCCCGGCTCACCTCGGCGACGCCGAACATCGGGGTCAGCGACGCGATGTGCCACATGGTCGAGCCCTGGTCGATCGGGATGAACACGTTGCCCAGGAAGGAGAACAGCGCCAGCCCGGGGCCGAGCACCTGCATGGCGTTCTCGCCGGGCACGAGGTAGCCCACGAACACGCCGAGCGCGGCGAACACCATCGTGCAGACCAGGGTCAGCACCGCGCACCCGAGCCAGACGTGCGTGGGCATCGCGGGCTTGCCCTGCACCAGGCCGGCCAGGTTGACCACGGTGATGGCGACCGCGCCGAGCACGAGCGCGAGGAGCGCCTTCATCAGGATGTACGCCGTCGGGCTCAACGGGGTCAGCCGGAGCTGACGGGACCAGCCCAGCGCCCGCTCCATCGCGACCATCGCACCCCCGGAGGCGGCGGTCAGCGCGGCGCCGTAGAGCGCCATGGAGGCCATGACGTAGGCCGCGACGTTGCCGTGCCCCACCGACCGGTCCCAGTCCGGGCCGGACCCGAAGGCGAAGAACAGCGCGGCCGGGAACACCAGCGTGAAGATGACCGTGCGCCGGTTCCGCAGCATCCGCCTCAGCTCGATCCGCAGGACGGTGGTGTTCAGCCCGCCGAGCGGGGGCACCCGGCGTGCGGCCGGGTCGATGGTGGTGGTGCTCATGCCAGGGCTCCTTCGGGGGTGGGCGTGTCGGTGTCGGCGTGGTCGGCGTCGCCGGTCAGCGTCAGGAACGCCTCCTCGATGCCGCGGGCGGTGATCTCGAGGTCGCGGGCGCCGGTCTGCGTGAGCAGGTAGCGCGCGACGGCGTCGGTGTCGCGGGCGTGCAGCAGGACCGTGTCACCCCGCACCTCGACGGAGTCCACGCCGTCCAGGCGGGCGAGCGCCCGGTGGTCGGGGTCGTCGAGGGTGGCGCGCACGGTGCGCCCGGCGGCGAGCGCCTTGATCTGCGAGCCGGTCCCGTCGGCGACGATCCGGCCCTTGCGCATCAGCACGATCCGGTCGGCGTACTGGTCGGCCTCCTCCAGGTAGTGCGTCGCGAACAGCACCGTGCGGCCCTGCTCGGCGTCCCGCCGGATCGCGGCCCAGAACGCGCGCCGGCCCTCGACGTCCATGCCGGTGGTCGGCTCGTCGAGCAGCAGCAGCGCCGGGTCGGAGAGCAGGGCCATCGCGAAGCGGAGCCGCTGCTGCTCGCCACCGGAGCACTTGCCGACCCGCCGGTCGGCGAGCCCGGTGATGCCGGCGTGCGCGAGGACCGCGTCGACGGGCTGGGTGTCGGCGAACAGGCTGGCGGTGTACTCGACGGTCTCCCGGACCGTGAGGTCCTTGAGCAGCCCACCGGTCTGCATCACCGCGGACACCAGCCCGCGGGCGATGGCCTGGCGCGGGGTGTGCCCGAGCACCTCGACGGACCCGGCGGTCGGCTGCGAGAGCCCGAGCAGCAGGTCGATGGTGGTGGTCTTGCCGGCTCCGTTGGGGCCGAGGAACGCGACGATCTCGCCCTGCTCGATCCGCAGGTCGATGCCGCGCACGGCGTGCACGTCTCCGAAGCTCTTGGTGAGGTCCCCCAGGCGGATCGCCGGGACGCGAGGTGAGGTCATGCCCCTACCGTGCCGGTCGCGGGGCCGGCGGACCCGGCTGCTCCGTCACGACCTGGCCGTGACAAATGTCAGGTGTGCCCGGTAGGTGCCCGGATCAGGGTTCGGTCAGTTGACCGAGATGTGCACGTGGTCGAAGTGGTTCGCGGTGGCCGAGCCGCGGTCCGGCATCGAGCGCCAGCCCTCGGAGGCCCGCACCGGCGTCCAGATGTGCTGCTGCCACAGGATGTCGTAGAGGTCCAGCTCGGAGGCGTGCGCGCGGGCCCAGTCCGCCACCGCCTGCCCCAGCGCGGGGTCGCTGACCATGAAGTCGATGGCCTTCCCGGAGCTGTGCTCGCCGTGGGCGTCGTAGCCGCCGTACGTCGAGAGGGCCGGGAACGCGTTGCACACCGCCCGGAACAGCCGCACGGCCGACGGGGTCAGGCCCGACTCGGTGCCGGAGCCGTCCGGGCACGGCGCGTAGGAGACGCCGGCGGTGCCGCTCGGCCCGGAGGGGTTCGCGGGGTCCTCCTGCGGCTTCTGGCTGGACAGGTAGTCGGCGTTGACCCAGCGGAGCTGGCCGTCGAGCAGGATCTGCGCGAACCCGTTGCGCTGCACGCCGGTGAGCGCCACCCGGCCACCGGCGTCGAGGACGTCGAGCGGCTTGCCCTGCTCCTTGGGCTCCGGCCAGAGGTTCAGGGCGCTGGTCATGTACTTCCGGTCCGCGACGTCCGGCATGACCTGCAGGGTCACCCGCTTGGCCGACCGGGAGAACGACCCGGCGCGCGCGGCGAGGTAGGGCGAGTCGGCGGGGTCCAGGTCGGCCTTCAGGGGCTGGTGGTGGGCCGCCTGGCCGGCTGCCGCGGCCAGCTGCGCGGGGTCGGGGCCGCCCTGGGCCAGGGTCACCCCGACGACCGTCCCGGTGACGGCCACGGCGGCGGTGGCGGGCACGGCCAGGCGCACGAGCCGTCGACGGAACGCATGCTGGACGACCTGCTTGTGACGGGCCGAGGTCACGGAGGAATCACCAACGGGGGATCGGGGGCAAACGGGACACAGAGCCACGAGTAGAGCACAAGGCTTCAACCATCGTCACATCCGGACCAGACAGTTTGCGGTGGTTCGGCCCGGAAGGCGCGGGTTGTCGTGCCCGGGGTCACAACCCCGGTCACCCCTCAGCGGGGTCGCTCCGGGCCGTCTAGTCCCAGAGCTCGGCGAGCTGGTCGACCCCGGCGACGGTGTACGTCGGCTCGAGGAACGTCGCGGGGAACTCACCCCCGGACCGGTTCACCCACGCGGAGCGGAGCCCGGCGCGGCGGGCGCCGTGGACGTCCCAGGGGTGCACGGCCACCAGCAGCATGTCCTCCGGCTTCACGTCGCACTCCTGGGCGGCGTACTCGTAGGCCCGGGCGGCCGGCTTCCAGGCGCCGGCGTCCTCGACGGAGAGCAGCCGTTCGAACCGGTCGCGGACGTTTCCCGAGGTCAGCAGCCGGTCGGCCAGGGACGCGGCGCCGTTGCTGAGCGTGATCAGCCGGAAGCCGTCCTCGTGCAGCCGGTCGATCCCGTTGGCCACGTCGGCGTGCAGCTCCAGGCTCGCGAACCCGTCCATCACGTGCTGGACGGCGTCCTCGAGGGGCCGGTTCAGCTGGGCCTCGGCCAGGTGGCTGAGCAGCAGCTCCCGGGCGAC
>DASTGV010000209.1:0-10220 GCA_035718765.1 Nocardioidaceae bacterium | reverse complement strand
GACGCGCCCCCCGAGGAGTCGGTGTACCTCTCGCAGCGCGACGTCCGCGAGCTGCAGTTCGCCAAGGGCGCGATCGCCACCGGCTGGACGCTGCTGCTCGAGCAGCTCGGCCTGCAGCAGTCCGACGTGCAGCAGGTGCTGCTGGCCGGGTCGTTCGGCAGCTACCTCTCCCCCGCCGCCGCGGTCCGGATCGGCCTGGTGCCCAAGATCCCGGTGCTCCGGATCGTCTCCGCGGGCAACGTCGCCGGCGAGGGCGCGAAGATGAGCCTGCTGAGCGTGCGCGAACGGGCCGGTGCCCTGGCGCTGCTGGAGGAGGTGACCTATGTCGAGCTCTCCGACCGCACCGACTTCAACGACCGGTTCATCGAGCTCCTCGCCTTCCCCGGCTGACCGGAGCGGGCGCGTCGCCCTGATCGCCTGCGGGGCCATCGCGGCCCCGTGCGCCGCGGTGGTGGCCGCGCGCGGGTGGGCGGTCGACGTACACCCGCTGCCGCCGCTGCTGCACAACCGGCCGGACCGGATCGCCGGTCAGGTGGACGACCTGGCCGCGGAGCTGGCGGTCCGCTACGACCGGGTGGCGGTGGGCTACGCCGACTGCGGGACGTACGGCGCGCTCGACGAGGTGTGCGAGCGACGGGGCCTGTCCCGGCTGACCGGGCTGCACTGCTACGACGTGTTCGGGGGCGCGGACCGGCTCCGGGAGATGTTCGAGGCGGAGCCGGGGACCTACGTGCTCACCGACTTCCTGGTGCGGTCCTTCGGGCGCACGGTCGTCGCCGAGCTGGGCCTCGACCGCCATCCCGAGCTGCGTGACGACTACTTCGCGCACTACACCCGGATGGTGTGGCTGGCCCAGCAGCCGGACGACGAGCTGCGGACGCTGGCCCAGCAGGCGGCCGACCGGGTCGGCCTGCCGTTGCAGGTGGTCGAGACCGGACACGGCGGGCTCGAACGCGCCCTGGTGGAGCTGCTCACGCCGTAGAGACCTGCCCTGGGCGTGTCTCGAGACGAGGCCGCGGCAGCGTCGAGGGACATGCCCTAGGCTCCGGCTCATGTCGAAGACGCCCGCCATCGCGCTCGCCCCGGGAGTCTGGCGGATCCCCACCACCGGCAAGGACCTGGTCAACTCCTTCGCGCTCGTCCAGGACGACGGGTCCGTCACCCTGGTCGACACGGGGCTGAAGAAGGCGCCGCCGCGGATCGTCGCCGGGCTGGCGGCCATCGGCAAGCACCCGCGCGACGTCACCCGGATCGTGCTCACCCACGTGCACCCCGACCACGCCGGAGGGGCGGCCCGGATGAGCCGCGAGACCGGCGCGCCGGTGCTGGTGCACGCCGACGACCACGGCTGGGCGACCACGGGCCGGATCACCGGGGCGAACGACACCTCGACCACGATGGGCAAGGTCTTCGCCCGGATGGGCGACGGCAAGCTGGAGCCGTTCCAGCCGGGACCGGCACTGGCCGACGGGGACGTGCTGCCGGGCGGCGTCCGGGTGGTGCACACGCCCGGGCACTCCCCCGGGCACGTCTCGCTGATGCTCGAGGACAGCGGCGTGCTGGTGACCGGAGACGCGATCTTCAACTTCCGGTTCCTGCGCCGGACCCGCATCTCGCCGGCGTTCCTGTGCTCGGACTTCGCGATGACCAAGCAGACCGCCCACCGCCTGGGCGAGCTGGACTACCGGGTCGCGGCGTTCACGCACGGCCCGGAGATCACCGACGGCGCCCGCGAGACCGTGCGGGGGCTGCTCGCGGCGCTCTAACGGACCGCCATCAGCCGGTCGAGGTACTCCCGGCGCCAGGCCTCGGTCTCGGCGACCTGGTTGAACGTGTAGACGTGCAGCCCGGTGACCAGCGAGCCCGGCCGGGCCAGGACGGGTGCGCACCGCTCCAGGAACTTCTCCCCGGTGAAGCCGCCCGGCGCAGCCAGCCGGGCCATGGTGCCCTTGTGCTTGGCCAGGAAGCGCGTGGAGTCTCCGACGCCGATCTTGGTCGCCATCGCGAGCAGCTTGGTCCGGTCGATCGGCCCCGGGATGCCGAGCAGCACCGGCATGGTGATCCCGCGGGCGCGCATCCGGTCCAGCCAGGTGCGGATGTTCTCGGGGTCGAAGTTCAGGTTGCTGACCACGTGCGTCGCGTGCCGTCGCTTGTCCCACATCGACTGCACGGTGAGGTCGTCGCTGATCGTCGGGTGCGACTCGGGGTAGCCGGTGATGCCGACCTCCGGGAACGGCCGGCCCAGCGCGGTCAGGTCCTCGAGCAGCTCGAGGGCGGAGGTGTAGTCACCGGCCGGCGGGTCCGCGTCGCCGCCGGGCACGAACACGGTGCGGACCCCGACGGCCTGCATCCGCTCGACGATCTCGGCCAGCTCGGTGCGCCCGCTGACCATCCGCGCCGCCAGGTGGGGTACGGCGGTGTACCCGTGCCGCGCGAGCCGCTCGGTGAGGTCCAGCGTGACAGCCAGCCCCTTGGCCGGCGACGCGGTCACCGTGACGGTCCGGTCCAGCGGGACGTGCTCGAGCACCTTGTCCTCGACGGACGGCGTGGGCAGCACCTCGTAGCGGGCCGAGGACAGCATGTCGGCCAGGAACGCCCCGTGAGTCTTGTTGCGCATGAAGCAACTCATTTCGCGATACGCAATACCCTGCCCGAGAGTATCGCCCGCGTGGCGTGCCCGACAAGGAAGCCGCGCCCGAACCGGGCCGGGCGGCGGCCTCAGTCGGTGGTGAGCCGCAGCAGGCCGTGCTGGACGTCGCCCTCGGTCCAGGCGCTCGCCCCGAGCGCGTCGAGCGGCGCGATGTTCGAGCGCGCCGCGGCGTCGCCTCCCGAGACCACGTCGGCCAGCTGCTCGGCCCACCCGTCGCCGGCGTCGAAGTTCACGTAGAACGAGCCGGTCGCCCGGCCCGCGTCGGGCACCACGTCCTCGAACGCGGCAACGCTGCCGAGGTCGCCCTTCTGCAGCAGCCGCTCGACGTACCCCTGGCTGAAGCCGACCGCGACCTGGCCGTCCCCGCGCGCGACCTTCACCAGGTCCGCGTCGGCGCCGGCGACCTTCTCGAGCCGGTCGATGACCGGCACGATCTTGTCGGGGTCGCCCTGGATCCGGATCCCGACCGGCACCTCCGCGGGGTCGGGCGACTCGGTGAACGACTTCAGGTCCGCGGAACCGTCGACGGAGACGGTGATCCCGTCGCCGAAGAGGGTCTCGATGTCCTCGGGCAGCTGCAGCCCGGTCTCCTGCTCGCCGTCGGCCAGCATCTGGTCGACGGTGTCGCCGGAGCCGCTCATCGCGTTCAGCTGGCGCAGGTGGTCCTCCAGCCAGCCGTGGCGGAACGCCACCGAGAGCGCCGCCGCCGTGGTGCCGGGGAGCGTCCCGGTGTCGGGGCCCCGGCCGCCGGCGCCGCCCATCGTGGCCGGCAGTCCCTGTGCGGCGACCTCGGCCTCGACGGCGCCGTCGCGGAACCGGACCACGCCGGCCGCTCCCTGGAAGTCCTGGAACATCTTCGCGACCTGGTCGACCCGGTCCCGGGTCGCGTTGTCGGCGCCCGCGATCGAGCTGTCCTGCGCGGCCGCGGTCGCGAGGGCCCTCGGGGCGTCCTTGGACACGTACATCGTCACGATGCCCGGGTCGCCGGTGCGGCCCAGCGCGGCGGTGAACTCCTGCGCGTCCGCCAGCGTGCCGGCCTCCGCGTCCTTCGCGAAGGCATCGGCCTCCTGCTGGGTCTCCGCGAGCAGCATGTAGTCGCCGACGAACGAGATCCCGGTCCGGTGCGGCTCCTGGTCGCTGGCGCCGGAGCCGCAGTCCTCGATGCTGCGCGCGCCGGCCCTCGCCTTGTCCTGGTCGGTGACCTGGAGGACCACCAGCGGCGCGGCGCCGTGCCGGCTGTCCGGTACGGCGGCCAGGGCGACCCGGTCGCCGATCCAGGGCTCGACGTCTCGCGCGTAGTCGAGCTTCGCGCAGCCGTCGCTCGTGCGGATCTCCTCGAAGACCGCCCGGCGGATGTCGTCGCGGCTGCCGAGCTCCTTCCTGGCGGCCGGGAACTTGCGGAGGATCTTGAACGCCTCGATCTTCTGGGCCGCGCTGGGGTCCAGGTCGAGGCTGACGAAAGCGACGGCGTCCGCGGGGACGGCGGTGGCCGGGGAGCTGCCGCCGGCCAGCAGCTGGACCACGCCGTAGGCACCGGCGCCGACGGCCACGACGACCGCGGCCGCCGCCGCGGCGACCAGGCCGGTGCGGTGTCGCCGACCGGCTCCCGCGGTGTCCCTCCGGGGCTCCGGGGGCGGGCCGCCGGCCCCGAGGTACTCCGGTTCGACGGGTCCGTGCGTGCTCATGCGTGCTCCCCCGGTGACGGCGACCGGGTGGCCGCGACGTGAGGAGCCAGGCTACCCGGACTCGTGGGTCTCGCGGGCCGCTTCGGAGGTGGCCGGACCGGTCGTGTTCAGCAGCACGACCAGGGCGCCGGCGAGCACCGCGACCGGCCAGACCAGGTAGACGGTGAACGCGTCCACCCCGAGCCGGATCGGCACCCGTCCCCCGACCTTCGCGGCGCTCAGCGCGGCGCCGGGGTCGTCGGGTCCGAGCAGGTGGCCGGTCAGCGCCATCACCGCTGCGGCCAGCACCGACCCGGCCACGAGCAACGCGCTGGTGAGCAGGGGGTCGCGGGAGCGCCACCAGGTCATCACCAGCCCGGTGACCAGGCCCGTGACGGCGGCGATCACGGCGTACACGCCGTCGGCGGCGAACTGCCGGCTCAGGTCGGCCTCGCTCATCACCCCGCCGGTGCGGGTCTTGGTGTAGGCCGCCGGGTCGACCAGGAGCCACCACAGGACGCCGCCGAGCAGGCCGAGGACCAGGAGCACGCCGAGCACGACGACCGCGTCGCCGCGCGCCCCGCCGAGGCGGGGGCGGTGGGCTGCGTCGCCGGTGGACGGCTGCGGAGCGGTCACGACAGCCGGCGCGGGCTCGCTCATCAGCCGGCCAGGCAGTGCGGCCCGAGCAGCGCCTTGAGGTCGGCGAACAGGGCAGGGCTCGCCGCCACCCGGAGGCGGTCGTCGAGCTTCATCACGGTCGTCGAGGTCTTCGTCATCAACCGCAACCGTACTTCGGTCACCCCGGGGTGTGTTCCCAGGACGTCCTTGAGCTGCTCCACGACCGGCATCGTGCACCGGGTCGAGGGCATCGTGATCACGACCGGACCGGAGGGCCCGTCCGCGAGGTCCGGGACGCTGACCTCCTGGCCGTGCAGCTCCGGCTGGTCCTTCGAGCGGGACAGCCGGCCCTTGACGGTGACGATCGCGTCCTCGTTGAGCAGCGTGCTGGCCAGCTGGTAGGCGCTCGGGAACAGCAGCACGTCGATCGCACCCTCGAGGTCCTCGACGGTGATCATCGCCCACGGGTCTCCACGCTTGGTGATCTTGCGCTGCACCGAGGTGATGAGCCCGGAGACCGTGACCGTCGAGCCGTCGGGGCGGTCCTCGTCCAGCAGCAGCTGGCCGATGGTGCAGTCGGCGCCGGCCGTGAGGATGTGCTCGAGCCCGAGCAGCGGGTGGTCGGACACGTAGAGGCCGAGCATCTCCCGCTCGTGACCGAGCAGGGTCTGCTTGTCCCACTCGTCGATCTCAGGGATCGTCACCGCCATGTCGAAGATGGGCTCCGCGCCGCTCATCAGGTCGTCGAACAGGGAGTCCTGCCCCCCGCCGGAGTCCTTCTTTATCGTGGCATAGCGGTCGACCGCCTCCTCGTGGATGCTCACCAGCGCTCGGCGCTTGTGCTTCATGTCGTCGAACGCACCCGACTACGCCAGCGACTCGATGACCCGCTTGTTGCACACCAGCGGGTCGACCTTGTCCATGAAGTCGTTGAAGTGCTCGTAGCGGCCCTTGGTCTCCCGCGCCTCCACGATCTTCTCGACGACGTTGTGCCCGACGTTGCGGATCGCGGTCAGGCCGAACCTGATGTCGCGACCGACCGGCGTGAAGTTGCTCGCCGACTCGTTGACGTCGGGCGGCAGCACCTGGATCTTCATCCGGCGGCACTCGTTGAGGTAGATCGCCATCTTGTCCTTGTCGTCCTTGACGGACGTGAGGAGCGCGGCCATGTACTCGGCGGGGTAGTTCGCCTTCAGGTAGGCGGTCCAGTAGGTGATGACGCCGTACGCCGCGGAGTGCGACTTGTTGAAGGCGTAGTCGGAGAACGGCAGCAGGATCGCCCAGAGGGTGTCGATGGCGTCCTGGGGGAACCCGCGCTCCAGCATGCCCGCCTGGAAGCCGGCGTACTGCTTGTCGAGCTCCTCCTTCTTCTTCTTGCCCATCGCCCGGCGGAGGTTGTCGGCGGCGCCGAGGGTGAAGCCCGCCAGGACCTGGGCGATCGCCATGACCTGCTCTTGGTAGACGATCAGGCCGTAGGTCTCCCCCAGCACCGACTCGAGCGCCTCGGCGAGCGCCGGGTGGATCGGCTCGATCGCCTCGCGGCCGTTCTTGCGGCGGGCGTACTTGTTGTGGGAGTCCGCGCCCATGGGACCCGGCCGGTACAGAGCGCTGACCGCGGTGATGTCGGCGAACTGGTCGGGCCGCAGCGAGCGGAGCAGCGAGCGCATGCCGCCGCCGTCGAGCTGGAAGACGCCGAGCGTGTCGCCGCGGCCCATCAGCTCGTAGGTGGCGCGGTCGTCGAAGGGCAGGTCCTCGAGGACGACCGTCTCGTCGCGGTTGGCTCTGATGTTCTCCAGGGCGTCCTCGAGGGTGTGCAGGTTGCTCAGGCCCAGGAAGTCCATCTTGACCAGCCCGAGCGCCTCGCACATCGGGTAGTCGAACTGCGTGATGACCGCGCCGTCCTGCGGCCGGGCCATGATCGGCACGATGTCGATCAGGGGCTCGCTGGACATGATCACACCGGCCGCGTGCACGCCCCAGTTGCGGATCTGCCCCTCGAGTCCCAGCGCCGTGCCGAAGATGGTGCGTACGTCGGCCTCGGCGTCGTGCAGCGCCCGGAACTCGCCGCCCTCCGCGTAGCGCTTGTGGTCACGGTTGAAGATCTCCTTGAGCGGGACACCCTTGCCCATCACGTCGGGCGGCAACGCCTTGGTGATGCGGTCGGAGATCGCGAAGCCGTGGTCGAGCACCCGGGCGGCGTCCTTGATCGCCGCCTTGGACTTGAGCCGGCCGAAGGTGGCGATCTGGGCGACCCGGTCGGCGCCGTACTTCGCCGTGACGTAGGCGATCACCTCGCCGCGACGGTGGTCGTCGAAGTCGATGTCGAAGTCGGGCATCGAGGGGCGCTCGGGGTTGAGGAAGCGCTCGAAGAACAGGCCGTGCTCGAGCGGGCACAGGTCGGTGATGCGCAGGGCGTAGGCCGCGATCGAGCCGGCACCGGACCCGCGCCCCGGGCCGACGCGGATGCCGTTGCCCTTGGACCACTGGATGAAGTCGGCGACCACCAGGTAGTAGCCGCAGTAGCCCTTCTTCGAGATGACCGCGAGCTCCATCTCGACGCGGTCCTTGACCTCCTGCGTCAGCCGCTCGCCGGGATAGCGGGACTCGATGCCGCGCCAGACCTCCTTGCGGAACCAGCTCTCCTCGGTCTCCCCGGCGGGGATGTCGGCCCGGGCCATGTAGCCGCCGGTGGACTCGACGAACTCCACCTCGCACCGCTCGGCGATGGCGAGGGTGTTGTCGCAGGCCTCGGGCAGGCCGTGCTGGACCGCCCAGAGCTCGCGCATCTCGGCGGCGGACTTGATGTAGTAGCCACCACCGTCGAACTTGAGCCGGTTGGTGTCGGAGAGCCGCTTGCCGGAGGCGACGCAGATCAACGCGTCGTGGGCGGCGGCGTCCTCGGGGTTGTTGTAGTGCGAGTCGTTGGTGGCCAGCGGCGGGATGCCGAGCTCACGACCGAGCCGGAGCAGGTCGTCGCGCACCCGCTTCTCGACCGAGATGCCGTGGTCCATCAGCTCGAGGAAGACGTTGTCCCTGCCGAAGATGTCCTGCAGCTCGCCGGCCTCGCGCACGGCCTCGTCCCACTGCCCCAGCCGGAGCCGGGTCTGCACGGCACCGCTCGGGCAGCCGGTGCTCACGATGAGCCCCTTGCTGTGCTCCTGCAGGATCTCCTTGTCCATCCGCGGCTTGTAGAAGTAGCCCTCGAGGCTGGAGCGCGACGAGAGCCGGAACAGGTTGTGCATGCCCTCGGTGCTCTCGGCCCACATCGTCATGTGGGTGTAGGCGCCACCGCCGGCCACGTCGTCGCCGCCCTCCTCGGCGGCGTCGCCCTTGCCCCAGCGGACGCGCCGGCGCTCGAACCGGGAGGTCTCAGGGGTGACGTAGGCCTCGATGCCGATGATCGGCTTCACGCCGTGCCGGCCCGCCTTGGCGTAGAAGTCGAAGGCGCCGTGCAGGTTGCCGTGGTCGGTCATCGCGACCGCGGGCATGCCGAGGTCGGCCACCCGCGAGAACAGTCCGTCGAGCAGCGAGGCACCGTCGAGCATGGAGTACTCGGTGTGCACGTGCAGGTGGACGAACCCGTCGCGGGACCCGGATGACATGGGGCTGGGGGCTCCCTCTCTCCTCGAAAAGCGCACGACTCGACGGACCGGACCACAGGCACGGCCAAGCTTCGTGGGGAAGGTGGCTCAGCCTACGGGACCCGATGGGGTGATGGTGGCAGGACCCACCGACATCTCAGGATCGCCGGCCGGGGCGCCACCTCCCGTCGGGACCGGACGCGCTAGCGGACCGGCCTGCCGCCGTTCCAGCCGTGCCAGGAGTCGATCTCGATCCAGGCGTTGACGCGGCCGCGGTCGCGGCGGGCGTACGGCTTGCCGGTGTAGTGCGTGGCGAGGCGGTCGATGCCCGACAGGTCCGGGTCGTCGGCCATCTCGACGACACGTCCGCGGACGCTGACGTGGGTGTACCAGCCGTCCTCGTCCAGGGCGGTGAGCGAGACGCGGGGGTCGTGGCGGAGGTGGTCGAGGCGGGCCCGGCCCTCGTCCATGTTCACCAGGACCCGGTCACCGTCGAGGAGGTACCAGGTGGCGACCGAGACGGGTTGGCCGTCGGGGCGGACGGTGGCGATCACGGCCGGGTTGGGCTTGGCGAGCAGCGCGCGCAGGGCGTCGGGCAGCGGGCCGGTGGGCATGGGTCCTCCTGGGGGCGGGGTGTCTGTTCCGGGGCCGCGGGCGCGCCCTCAGACGGGGCAGCCGTCGGGGCCGCAGGCCTCGTCGGTACCCGATCCGGCGCCGCCCAGGAGCGTGAGCGGCGCGCGCTCCGACCAGGCGCGCTCGAGGACCGCGAGGAGCTGGTCGGCGGGCTGGGCGCCCGACACGCCGTACGACCGGTCGACGACGAAGAACGGCACGCCCGTGATGCCCAGCGCCCGGGCCTCGGCCTCGTCGGCGCGGACCGCCTCGGCGTGCTCGTCGGTGTCGAGGACCCTCTCGACGTCGGCCGCGTCCAGGCCGGCCTCGGCGGCGAGCCGGACCAGGGTGTCCCGGTCGCCGACCGGCGCGCCCTCGGAGAAGTAGGCCCGCATCAGGCGCTCCTTGACGGCACCCTGGAGCCCGCGTGCGGCCGCCAGGTGGACTACCCGGTGCGCGTCGAAGGTGTTGGAGCGCAGCGACACGTCCAGGTGGAAGTCCAGGCCCTCGCCGGCGGCGGCCTGCGTCACGCTGCCGATCGCGGCCTCGGCCTGGGCCCGGGACATGGCGTACTTCGCCGCGAGCAGGTCGGCATGGTCGGGACCCTCCCCCGCGGCCCGCACGGACTCCGCGTGCGGGTCGAGCTCGAAGCTGCGCCACACGACGTCGACCTGCTCCCGGTGCGGGAACCGGGCCAGCGCGGCCTCGAACCGGCGCTTGCCGATGTAGCACCAGGGGCAGACGACGTCCGACCAGATCTCGACCTTCACAGTTGCTCCTTCAACGGTTGTCTCGGAGCCAGCCTACGGACCCGACGGTTGCTCCCCGGGCTCCGGCTCCCCCGCCGCCGCGTCGAGGCTCTCGGCGATCACCGTCTGCATGATGCGGCGGAGCCGGTCGGCGCCGAGCGCGGGCGCGAGGCGGGCCATCCGCGCGACGATCTCGTCCTCGCGGGCCCGGTCCCGGCCGGCGTGCCCGGCCACCGGCTTCAGCTCCTGGATGGCGGCGGTGAGCGCGGCCCGCTCCGCCAGCAGCGCCGCGAGCCGGTCGTCGACCGCGTCGACGCGCCGCCGCAGGCCGGCGACCGACCCCGGG
>DASTGV010000208.1:0-7384 GCA_035718765.1 Nocardioidaceae bacterium | reverse complement strand
GCTGCGCGCGTGGCGGCAGCGCTCGGTGCTCGACAGTCCCCGGGCCGCCGTACGCTCCTGGCTGTTCACGGTCGCGCGCAACATCGTGATCGACGAGTGGCGCACCAGCCGGGCCCGCCACGAGCTCGCGGTCGCGGACGTACCCGAGGTCGACGAGCCCGACGACCGGACCGACCAGCTGCTGTTGTCCTGGGTGGTCGCCGAGGCGCTCACCCGGCTGTCGCCCGAGCACCGCGCGGTCCTGCTGGAGTGCTACTACCGTGGCCGGCCGGTGTCGGAGGCCGCGGTCCGCCTCGGGGTGCCCGAGGGCACGGTGAAGTCGAGGACGCACTACGCGCTGCGCGCACTGCGGCTGGCGCTGGAGGAGATGGGGGTGGGGGCATGACCTGCGAGCTCGCGGACCGCGACGGCTCCTACGTGCTCGGAGCCCTGTCGACGACCGAGCGCCGGGCGTTCGAGCGCCACCTGGAGGGCTGCGCCGAGTGCGCGCGCTCGGTGCGGGAGCTGGCCGGCCTGCCCGGCCTGCTGGCGCGGGTCGACCCCGCCGTCCTGGAGGACCCGGACGAGGTCGAGCCGGTGCCCGAGACCCTGCTGCCCGCGCTGGTCCGCGACGTACGACGGGCCGGGCGACGGCGCACGCTGGTCACCGCCGGTCTCGCGGCCGCCGCGGCCGTCGTGGTCGCCGGCGTGCCGCTGGCGGTCTCCGGCGCCCTCGACGGCGGCACCCCCTCGGCGTCGCCGTCGACGACGGTCTCCTCCGTCCCGGTCCCGCCCGCGGCCCTGGCGATGGTGCCGGTCGGCGGGGCCCCCGTGCGGGCCAGCCTCGCCTTCGCCTCCGTCACCTGGGGCACCCGGCTGGACCTCACCTGCACCTACGCCCCGACCGGCTACCAGGGCTACCACCTGCCGCGCCGCGTCACCTACGCGCTGTTCGTGCGCACCCGGGACGGCCGGACCGAGCAGGTCGGCACCTGGCGCTCCCTCGAGGGCCGCACGATGCGGCTGACCGCCGCGACGTCCACACCGCGCGCGAACATCGCCTCAGTGGAGGTGCGCACCACGGACGGCCGGCCCGTGCTGCACCTGACGGTCTGAGCGGGACGGCAGCGCCGCCAGCATGACCAGCACACCGGCGACGATCGCCACCACCTCGGCGCCCGCGGCCGTCCAGACCGCCCAGCCGCGCCAGTGCTCGTGCACGCCGAACAGGCCGACGGTCGCCGCGACGACGAACGACCCGAGCGTGCACACCCCGAACCCTGCCGTCAGGAAGCCCGGCACCCAGCTGCTGCGCCACAGCAGGAGCAACGCCGCGATCACCACGCCAGCCGCCACGTTGAGCAGGAACGCCGGCCCGACCACGGGCTGGTCCCGGAACACCTCGACCCAGAGGTACAGGTGCACGAAGGCCGACACCAGCACCGCCACCGCACCCACGACCCGCATCCACATGACGCTCTCCGTCCGTCGGTCGGGCACCCCAGGCCACCCCCGGGGGCCTCTCTCCGTGAAGACGAGCGGGAGCCCCGGCCGGTTCACGGCGCCGGAACATCCGTGCCACGGTGGTTGTTGGGCACGATGACCGGACAGACACCCGAGACAGAGGAAATCCCACCGTGGCAACGACCACCCTGACCGCCGAGGCCTTCGAGAAGACCGTGGCCGACAACGACATCGTGCTCGTGGACTTCTGGGCAGAGTGGTGCGGCCCGTGCCGGCAGTTCGCACCCACCTTCGAGAAGGCCTCCGAGACCCACGAGGACGTCGTGTTCGCCAAGGTGGACACCGAGGCCGAGCAGGCGCTGGCCGCCGCCGCGAACATCACCTCGATCCCGACCCTCATGGCCTTCCGTGAGGGCGTCCTCGTCTTCTCCCAGCCGGGCGCGCTGCCGCCGGCCGCGCTCGAGGAGCTGATCGGAGCCGTCAAGGGCCTCGACATGGCCGAGGTGCACGCCGCCGTCGCCGCGCAGCAGCAGGCGCAGCAGAGCGGTGGCTCCGCACAGGCCTGACCCGACGCCGCAGCAGGTCCGGGAGACATGACCTGGGCATGTCTCGAAGAGATGCCGCGTCAGCGGCCGTGGCATCCGCGCCCGATCCGGCCAGGCGGAGGTGCGAGAGCGCAGCGGGCTGCGCCGAGCGCCGACAACGCCGCCGGGCGGGATGCGGGGCCACGGACGCCGCGGCAGGTCCGAGTGACATGACCTAGCCTCTCGTCATGGACGCACGCGCGTGGGACGAGAGGTACGCCGCGAGCGGGCTGCTCTGGTCCGCGACCCCCAACCAGTTCGTGGAGGCGGAGCTCTCCGGCCTCCGCCCGGGCCGTGCGCTCGACCTGGCCGCTGGCGAGGGTCGCAACGCCCTCTGGCTGGCCGAGCGCGGCTGGGAGGTGACCGCCGTGGACTTCTCGCTGGTGGGCCTCGACAAAGGCCGGGCCATCCAGGAGCGGCACCCCCGCGGCCGCGACCTGCACGTCGACTGGGTGCACGCCGACGCCCTGACGTACGAGGGCGGCCCGGTGCCGTTCGACCTGGTCCTGGTCGCCTACCTCCAGCTGCCCGCGGACGAGCGCCGGACCGCCGTACGACGGGCGTTCGGGGCGCTGCGCGCGGGAGGCACCTTCTTCCTCGTCGCGCACGACTCCACCAACTTCACCGAGGGCACCGGCGGTCCCACCGACCCGGCGGTGCTGTACACCGCCGAGGAGGTGCTGGCCGACCTCGACGGCGAGCGGTTCGAGGTCGAGCGGGCCGAGCGCGTCGAGCGGCTGGTGCCGCCGGCGGACCCGGCCCACACCCACGAAGGTGAGGCGACCCGCACGGCCTACGACAGCCTGGTCCGGCTCGTGCGGACGGACTGACGTGACCCCGACCCAGCTGAGGGCCTTCGCGAGCGTGGTCCGGCTCGGGTCGGTCAAGGCGGCGGCCGACGAGCTGGCCGTGAGCGAGGCGGCCGTCTCGATGCACGTCGGTCAGCTGCGCCGCGAGCTCGACGACCGGCTGTTCACGCGGACCGCGTCCGGGCTGGCGTTCACCCCCGGCGGGCTGCGCCTGGCGAGCCGCGCGGTGGAGATCCTCGGTCTGCAGGACCGCACCGTGCGCGAGGTGAGCCAGGCCGGGAACGGCCGCCGGCTGCTGAGGGTGGCCGCGTCCTCGATGTTCGCCGAGCACGCGGCCCCCGGCCTGATCGAGCTGTTCGCAGGCCGGGCCGACGACCTCGACGTGGAGCTCAGCGTCCGCCCGGCCGCCCAGTTCGCGGCCCTGCTCGCGGGCCGCACGGTCGACATCGCGATCGGTCCCGCGCCGAGCCGGCTGCCGGTGGAGCTGCTGAGCACGCCGTTCCTCAACTACGACGTCCTGGCCGTCGTCGGTCCCGGCCATCCGCTGGCCGGCCGCACGGTCACGGCGGCACAGGCCCGCGAGCTCACCTGGCTGCTCGGCCCGTCGGCGGCAGGCGAGGACGGTGTCGTGCCCGGGATGCTCCGGCACCTCGCGGTCCCCGAGTCGCGACAGCGGATCTTCCAGAGCGACGCCGCCGCGCTGGAGGAGACCAAGCGGACCGACGGCATCGCGCTGGCCGTGCGCTTCGCGGCCGCCGCCGACCTGGCCGCGGGCCGGTTGACCGGCGTGGAGGGACCCGGCCTGCGGGCTCAGGGCCGGTGGGCGGCGATCGCACTGCCGGCGCACAGCCAGCTGCCGGCCACCGCCGAGCTGCTCCGGTTCATCACCACCCCGCGTGCCACGCAGGCGATGGTCCACGGCGCCGGGGTCAAGCGCGGTCGCTTCAAGCCGTCGGTGCACGTCACGCTCTGGAGCTAGGCGCGAGGACCACCTCCCACGCCTCGCGCAGCGCCCGGGCCGTGTGCGCGGGCAGGAAGGCGTCGCAGAACGGCAGCGCCGCCGCCATCGAGCCGACGAGCGGCTCGAACCCCGGCGCCGCGGCCCGCGGGTTGAGCCAGACGACCCGGTAGGCGCGGAGCCGGATCCGGGCCAGGGCCCGCGCGAGCAGCACCGGGTCGTCGCTGTCCCAGCCGTCGGAGGCCACCACCAGCACCCCGCCCCGCAGCGCGTTGCCGTGCCGGGAGGCCAGCAGCCCGGCGAGGCAGGTCGCGAGGTGGGTGCCGCCGAAGCGGTCGCCGACCTGGGCGGTGGCCCGTTGCATCGCCACGGTGGCGGAGCGGTGCCGCAGCGCCGGCGTGAGCCGGGTGAGCGAGGTGGAGAACGCGAAGGTCTCGGCACGCCCGGTGCGGGCCAGGGCGTGCATCAGGTGCAGGTACGCCGCGGCGTACGCCTGCATCGACTGGCTGACGTCGACGACCAGGGTCAACGGCCGGGGTCGTCCCACCCTCCGCGTGCGGCTCAGCTCGAGGGGCTCCCACCCGGTGCGCCGGGAGGCCGCGATCGTCTCCCGGAGGGCCACCGCCCGCCCGGCGGGATGCACCCGGCGCCGCCGGCTGCGGCGGGTGGGCCACCGGAGCCAGGCCTGCTCCAGCCACGCCCCGATCTGCGCGAGCTGCTGCTCGTCGAGCTCCTCGAACGGAGTGTCCGCGAGGCCCTGCAGGGCGCTGGGCAGCAGCTCCGGCACCCCGCGGGCGCCGTCCCGCGCACCCTCGTCGGCTCCGACCAGGTGCGGCAGCGTGTGCCAGGGCAGGCCGGGCGACGTCTCGGGCGCCTGCGTGGAGGCCACGGAGGCCAGCACGTCGTCGACGTGCTCGCGGCGCGGCCCGGCGGCCTGTCCCTCGACGGGCAGCACGGACTCGCGGAACACCGCGTCGAACACCGCGTCGAACGCCGGCAGGTGCGCCACGTCGTCGACGAGGGTCACCCGGGCCGGCCAGTAGAGGGAAGGCAGGTCCCGCGGCGGGGCCACGCCCAGGGCCTCGGTGAACGCACCGAGGGCGGTGAACGTCACCGGGACCCCGGCCCGGCGCAGCCGCTCCCCGAGACCGACGGCGAACGCCGCGCGGTCCACCCCGGCCAGCAGTGCGCCCGGCGGCGTCACGATCGGCTCACGGCAACCCGTAGGAGTCGGCGGCCGCGAGGACCGTGTCCCGGTCGTCGGGCGTCTTGGCCAGCACCCCCAGCGTGGACAGCACCTCCGCCCGTCCCAGCTCGGTGACGCCCAGCACCGACAGGGCGGCCACCCAGTTGATCGCCTCGGCGACACCCGGCGGCTTGTCGACGTCCAGCGTGCGGACGTGCCCCACGAACCTCGTCGCGGACTCGATCAGCGCGAGGTTCGCCTGCGGCACCGTCCGGCGCAGGATCGCGGCCGCCCGAGCGGGGTCGGGGAACTCCAGCCAGTGGTACAGGCAGCGCCGCCGCAGCGCGTCGTGCAGGTCGCGGCTCCGGTTCGAGGTGAGCACGACCACCGGCGGGTGCCCGGCGGTGAACGTGCCGAGCTCGGGGACCGTCACGGAGGCCTCGCCCAGGAACTCCAGGAGCAGCGCCTCGAACTCGTCGTCGGCCCGGTCGATCTCGTCGATGAGCAGCACCGGGGGCCGGGGGCCGGTGTGCCGGACGCAGGCGAGGATCGGCCGCTCGAGCAGGAACTCCTCGGTGAACAGGTCGGCCTCGCTGAGCTTCTCGTGCGAGGCCTCGGCGAGCCGGATCGCGAGGAGCTGTCGCTGGTAGTTCCAGTCGTAGAGCGCCTCGCCCACCGAGAGCCCCTCGTAGCACTGCAGCCGGATGAGCGGGACGTCGAGGACCTGCGCGAGCACCTTCGCGGCGGCGGTCTTGCCGACCCCCGGCTCGCCCTCGAGCAGCAGCGGCAGACCGAGCTGCAGCGACAGGAACACCGCGGTCGCCGTGCCCGTGTCGGCGAGGTAGTCGTGCGCGTCGAACCGGTCGCGTACGTCGTCCGCGCTGGTCAGGCTCCCGGGGCTGCTCACCGGATGCATGCTCAACCGCCAGCTCACGAGGTGAGCGCCGCGGCGAACGCGTCGCGACAGCCCGGGTTGCAGAACCAGTGGTCCACGCCGTCGACGAGCAGGTGCGGGGTGTCCGCGGCCACGGTGACGGTCATGCCGCACACCGGGTCGACCGCCTGCGCGGCCCGGGCGGCCGGCTCGCCGGCCGGGGAGGCCGTGAGCCCCTCGAGCCGGATGCCGCGGACGATCGCGGCCATGATCGAGAGCGCGATCTCGGGCGGCGTACGCGCCCCGATCTCGAGGCCCACGTGCGGATGCACCCGGCGCAGCTCGGCCTCGGAGAGGTCCAGCTCCTCGAGCAGGGCCTGCCCCCGGGTGTGGCTGCACACGAGGCCGACGAACCCGATCCCGGCGTCGAGGGCGGCCCGGACCGCGCCCGGCTCGTCCCCGCCGTGGCTGGACACCACGGCCGCGGTCGCGCCGGCCGGCTGCGCCCCCTCGGAGGCCCGCTCGACGACGAACCCGAGGGTCGGGGCCATCGCGGCCACTGCCTCGGCCGTCGGGGACGAGCCGACGAGGTAGAGCGCGGGTGAGGGAAGCAGCGGCTCGAGGTAGATCTCCAGGGCTCCTCCGGACAGGCACGGGTTGACCACGATGGTCGCTCCCGGGGTCTGCGGGAAGGTGTCGCCGGTGCCGGGCAGCACCCGCAGCAGCACCCCCTCCCCCGTCTCGAGCGCGCCGAGGGCGGCGGTGCGCACGGACCCGGCCGCGCACTGGCCGCCGACGAACCCCTCGATGGAGCCGTCGGCGAGCACGATGGCCCGGTCCCCGGCGTGCGCGGAGCTCGGCTCCTGCGCGCGTACGACGGTCGCCTGGACGAAGGGCACGCGGGACCGGGTGAGCTGGTCGATGCGGTCGGAGAGCTGGGTCGTCACGGGGCTCCTAGATCGGCGGGGTGGGGTGGCCCTGCATGGCGTCCCACACCCGGGACGGGGTGAGCGGCATGTCGGCGTGCCGGACACCGAACGGCTTGAGCGCGTCCACGATCGCGTTCACGACGGCGGGCGGCGACCCCACCGTCGCGGACTCGCCGATCCCCTTCGCGCCGATGGGGTGGTGCGGCGACGGGGTGACGGTGTGCCCGGTCTCCCAGTGCGGGACCTCGAGCGCGGTGGGGATCAGGTAGTCCATCAGCGAGCCCGCGATGCAGTTGCCGTCCTCGTCGAACGAGATCATCTCCATCAGCGCCATCCCCACCCCGTCGGTGAGGCCGCCGTGCACCTGGCCCTCGATGATCATCGGGTTGATCCGGGTCCCGCAGTCGTCGACGGCGACGAACCGGCGGACCTTGACCTGCGCGGTGCCGGGGTCGATGTCGACGACGCAGATGTAGGCGCCGAACGGGTAGGTGAGGTTCTCGGGGTTGTAGCAGACCTGTGCCTCGAGGCCACCCTCGATGCCCTCCGGCAGGTCGCCCGCCCCGTGCGCCCGCATCGCGATGTCCTGGATGGTCACCGA
>DASTGV010000207.1:0-3866 GCA_035718765.1 Nocardioidaceae bacterium | reverse complement strand
CGCCGCAGTGTGAGAAGAACAGCGGGTCCGGAGACGTCCCGGCCACCCAGCAGTTCACGTGCCCGCCCGGCTCGCACGGACCGGTCGAGATCGAGCTCGACCCGCGGCTGCTGCACGGCGGAGGCTCCTCCGCGGTGACGTCCCCGACCGGCTACCACAACTCCGGGGCACGCGGCGGCGCCGACGTCCCCGACAGCCGGCCGTACCTGCTGCGGTTCCCGGTGGCCTCGCCGAAGGGCGGCTTCCGCTACGCCTGCGGCGTGCACGGGTCGATGATGACGGGCTTCGTCAAGGTCCACTGACCGCCTCACCGGCACCGCCCCGGTCCCAGCAGGGGCCGGGGCGGAGCCGCGCTACCGCGAGGGCGTGACCAGCAGGGCGTCCCCGACCGGCCGCTCGCCGGTGCTGTCCGAGGGGTGCGAGACGACCTTGCCGTCCACCGCGAGCGTGGTGGACCCGCCGCCGTCGAGGTTGATCGCGTCCCGCAGCCCGAGCGAGCGGGCGACGTCGGCGGCCTCGGGGATGCTGAGCCCGAGGTCGCGGGTGCTGCGGCCGTCGACGGTCACGATCACGGTGCGGCCCTGCGCGTCGACGCCGGCGAACGTGCGCGGGTTGCGCTTGACGAACCAGCCGTAGGCGAAGCTCGGGTCGCCCGGGTGCACGAAGCCGTCCTGCTTCTGGGTGATGTCCTCGTGCCCCTCGCGCACCAGCACCGGCCCGCCGTTGACCAGGGTGGTCGAGGCCGTCGGGTGGTACGACGCACCGTCCGCGCCGCGCAGCGCGGGGGTGACCGCCATGGTCTGGCCGACCTGCACCGACCCGAGCTCGTCGGCCTTCGCGCCGGTGGCCTGCACCGACGACCAGCCGGCGGGCAGCGTCGCGCCGCGGTGGTCGAGCACCTGCCGCACGTGGTGCGCGGCGTCGACGAGCACCTCGCGCCCGTCGCCGGACGGGGTGCTGGCGCCGTACGCCCGCGTGAACGAGACCAGCTCGCTGTCGTCGGTGCAGGTGGTGTCGTGCAGCGGCTGCGAGGTCGGCTGGTCGCTGGCGTCGCCGCCGCAGTTGCGGATCAGCCCGGGGACCCGGTTCGTGCCGTCCAGCGGGAGGGACCTGCCGCCGACGGTCACGTGCCCGGCCCAGGTCACCCGGTCCACCGCGGTGCGGGTGCCGTCGTCGTGCAGCACCAGCGCGGCGCGGCCGTCGGTCGGCTCGGAGAGCACGCGTCCGCCGTACACCCCGACGCCGGCCGGGTCGCCCGGCGCACCGGCCGCGGGGTCGAGCACGAAGAACCCGCCGTTGACCCCGACCGTGGCGCCGGCGGCCTGCGCCAGCGAGGAGGTGGTCTCGCGGTCGTGCAGGTCCGGGCCGTACGACGCCCGCAGCCGGCCCCGGAAGGCCTGCGGGTCGATCCGGACCACGTCGACGTGCCAGGGACCGCGGTCGGTGGCGGAGCCGTCCCAACCGGTGTAGACGCTCGTCGCGGACTCGCCGGCGGCCGCGAGCCGGGCCTTGTCGGCGTCGGCGTCCTGCTGGGTCGGGTAGGAGCCGACCCGCACGCGGTAGCCGAGGACGCCCGCGGGCACGTCGGCGGTCGCCGGCTGGTCCACCTCCTCGACCCGGGCCGGGAACCCCTTGCTGCGCAGCCGGTCCGCCTCGGCGTCGGCGCTGGCGCGGTCGGTCACCGACCTCGGCGGCGCGTCCGGGTCCGGCGAGGAGGAGGTGGCGGGCACCAGCGCCTCGAGCGTCCAGTGGAGGGACGGGTCGTCGCCGCCGCGGGTGATCCGGGTGAGCGTCACGCCCGGCTGGAGGCGGGTGGTCGTGCGCGACTCGGGCAGGTCGGCCGGGCCGAGGTCGAGGCGCGGGCCCGCGGTCGCTGCGGTGTCACCGGCCGCGTCGGCGGGGCCGGAGCCGTGCAGGGCCGCGAACGGTGCGACGAGGGCGGCAGTGCCGAGGAGGAGGGCGGCGGTGCGGGGACGGGTCAGGGGGCTGGTCATGGCGCGGACGCTAGGCAGTGCAGGTGAAACTCCGACGAGGCCGGTGTGACGCGGGGGTGAACCGGCGTGTGTTCACGCCCACTCGAGGAGCTTGGCGACGTCGGCGGCGAGCCCCCACGGGTCGAACGGCTTGCCGAGCACGCCCTGGATCGGCAGCTCGTCCCAACGGCTCTCGCCGGGCCGCTGGACCTTGGCGGTGAGCAGGATGACCGGGATGGGCGCGGTCCGCGGGTCCCCGGCCAGCAACCGGCAGGCGGTCGGGCCGTCCATCTCCGGCATCATCACGTCCATCAGGATCGCGTCGGGCGGGTCCGCGGCGGCCCGCTCGAGCGCCTCGGCGCCGCTGGCGGCGGTGGACACCGTCCACCCGGCCGTCTCCAGGCTCAGGGCGGCCACCTCGAGGATCAGCGGCTCGTCGTCGACGACCAGCACGTGCCGGCTCACGGGTGCTCCTCCCGGGGCAGCTCGAAGGAGAAGGTGGAGCCGCCGCCGGGCCGGTTGGCCGCCCAGATCCGGCCGCCGTGCTGGCGGACCAGGCCTCGGCTGATCGTCAGTCCCAGCCCGGTGCCGCCGCGGCTGCGGGTGTCCGAGGCGTCGGCCTGCCGGAACCGCTCGAAGATGCTGTCGAGCTGGTCGTCGGGGATGCCGGGCCCGTCGTCGCGCACGTGGAAGCGCACCACGTCGCCGTCCACCTCGGAGCCGACCACCACGGGCGCGCCGCCGGGGGAGAACTTGACCGCGTTGCCGATCAGGTTGGTGAGCACCTGCACGACCCGGTCGGGGTCGGCCCACACGGTGCCCGGTGCCGGGTCGGCGATGAGCAGCACCCCGGCGTCGGCGGCCAGCCCGGCGGTCTCGGCCAGCGCGGTCTGGACGAGGATGGTCGCCTTGTGCTCGCCGCGGTGCAGCGTGAGCCGCCCGGCGGCCATCCGCTCCACGTCGAGGATGTCGTTGACCAGCCGGATCAGCCGGTCGGTGCTGGCGGTGGCGACCTCGACCATCCGCGCCGCCCGGGACGGCAGCTCGCCGGTCGCGCCGCCGCCCAGCAGGCCGAGCGCGCCGCGCACCGACGTCAGCGGGGTGCGCAGCTCGTGGCTCATCACCGAGGTGAACTCGTCCTTGAGCCGGTCCACCGCCTTCCGCTCGCTGACGTCGCGGAAGACCACGACGGTGCCCACCGTCTCGTCGTCGTCCCGGGTCCGCGCGGCCACCAGCTCGCAGTCGAACTCGGTGCCGTCGGCTCGCTGCACCGTGCCGGTGTGCAGCCGCCGCTCGCCGTCGGTGATCGGCTCGGTGCCCTCGCCGTGCTCGTCCGCGAGCGGGAGTACGTCGACCGCCGGCCGGCCCACGAGCTCCTCGCGGGTCGCCCCGAGCAGCGCCGCACCCGCCTCGTTGACGAAGGTGACGACGCCGTGCGCGTCGAGCCCGCAGATCCCCTCGCCGGCGGAGTTCAGGACCGAGTCGAGCTGATGGGTCAGCCGCTCGAGCTGCCGCGCGTGCCGGGCCAGCCGGCGCTCGGCCCGGTCCCGCTCCACGACGCGGCCGAGCTGCACGCCGACGTGGTGCATCACCTGGAGCAGGGTCAGGTCCGCCTCGCGGCCGCCGTCGCTCATCAGCTCGAGCACCCCCACCACCTCGTGGCGGACCATCACCGGGAACGCGCAGGTGCTGGTCAGGCCGGCACGCAGGGCGGCGTCGACGCGTGCCGACGACGGCTCCTCGGCGAGCCGGGCCTGCCGCTGCGCGTCGCCCCAGACGATCCGCCCGGGCAGGCCGAGCTCCTCGCCCTGGACCCGTGCGGTGAGCGCGCGCAGCTCCGTGTAGTCGCCGTCGCCCTCGTCGTACCAGGCGGCGTGCCGGAGCACCCCGGGG
>DASTGV010000206.1:0-3759 GCA_035718765.1 Nocardioidaceae bacterium | reverse complement strand
GCCGCACGGCTCGGCGCGCAACCGGTGGAAGGGCACGGTCACGTCGGTGGCGCCGCACGGTGCCGCGGTCCGGGTGCACCTCGACGCCGGCGCGGGCCTGATCGCCGACGTGACCCCGGCGTCCGCCGCCCAGCTCGCGCTCGTGCCCGGCGCCGCGGTGTGGGCGACGGTCAAGGCGACCGAGATCTCGGTCTACGGCGGTGAGCCCGCTCACAACCCGTAGGATCCGACCATGTCTGACGTCAGCCCGCCGCCCGGCCTGTCCGCCGCGCACGAAGCACCGGACCGCAACCTCGCCCTCGAGCTCGTCCGGGTCACGGAGGCCGCCGCCATGGCCGCCGGCCGCTGGGTCGGCCGCGGCGACAAGAACGGTGCGGACGGGGTCGCGGTCAACGCGATGCGCACGCTCATCTCCACCGTCGGCATGCGCGGGGTGGTGGTGATCGGCGAGGGCGAGAAGGACAACGCCCCGATGCTCTACAACGGCGAGCAGGTCGGCGGCGGCACCGGCCCCGAGTGCGACGTCGCGGTCGACCCGATCGACGGCACCACGCTGGCCGCCAAGGGGATGGCGAACGCCATCGCGGTGATGGCCGTGGCGCCGCGCGGCTCGATGTACGACCCGTCGGCCGTCTTCTACATGGAGAAGCTGGTCACCGGGCCGGAGGCCGCCGACGTGGTCGACATCCGCTACCCCGTGGCGGAGAACATCCACCAGGTGGCCAAGGCCAAGGGCAGCGCCGCCGAGGACGTCACGGTGGTGCTCCTCGACCGGCCGCGCCACGACAAGCTCGTCGAGGAGATCCGGGCCACCGGCGCGCGGATCAAGTTCATCACCGACGGCGACGTGGCCGGCGCGATCATGGCGGCCCGCGCGGACACCGGCATCGACCTGCTGCTCGGCATCGGCGGCACCCCCGAGGGCATCATCGCCGCCTGCGCGATGAAGTGCATGGACGGCGTGATCCAGGGCCGGCTCTGGCCCAAGGACGACGAGGAGCGCCAGCGGGCCCTCGACGCCGGCCACGACCTCGACCCCGACCACGTGCTGCTCACCGACGACCTGGTCACCGGCGACGACGTGTTCTTCGTGGCCACCGGGATCACCGACGGCGAGCTGATGAAGGGCGTGCGCTACCGGGCCGGCGGCGCGAGCACGCACTCCCTGGTGATGCGCTCCCGCAGCGGCACGATCCGGTCGATCACGTCCGAGCACCGGCTGCAGAAGCTCAAGGCGTACGCCGCCGTGGACTTCGAGCACTGAGGGCCCGCAGCGATGAGAACCTTCCTGGTCGCCGGCGAGTCCCTCGTCGACATCGTGGTCCCCTCCGACGGCGGGCCCCGGCACAACGCCGTCGGCGGGTCCTGCCTCAACGTCGCGGTCGGTCTGGCCCGGCTCGACGTCCCCACCACGCTGGTCACCCGGATCGGCGACGACGAGCTCGGTGCCCTGGTCGTCGAGCACGTGCGGGCCAGCGAGGTGGTGCTGGCGGAGGGGTCCGTCGTCCCCGGCGGCACGACCAGCACCGCCACCGCGCACCTCGACACCCAGCACGCGGCGACGTACGAGTTCGACCTGGTGTGGGACCTGCCGCGCCAGGAGCTGCCGGCGGACGCGCTGGGCGTGCACGTCGGGTCACTGGGCGCGACCCTGGAGCCCGGTCGCGCCTCGGTCGTCGACCTGGTACGCCGCGCCGTCGACGCCGACGTGTTCGTGAGCTACGACCCGAACATCCGCGGGTTCTTCCTCGAGGACCGCGAGGCCGCCTGGGCCGACGTGCTCGAGACGGGCGCCTGCGCCCGCCTGCTGAAGCTGTCCGACGAGGACCTGCGGCTGCTGCGCCCGGACACCGACGAGGAGACGGTCTGCCGGGAGCTGCTGGCCAACGGCGCCACGGAGCTGGTAGTGCTCACCCGGGGCTCGCAGGGCGCGGTCGCGTTCGCCGAGGGGGCCACGCTGCCGGTCCCGGCTCCGCCCACCCAGCTCGTGGACACCGTGGGGGCGGGCGACTCGTTCATGGCCGCGATGCTGGCGATGCTGTGCGACTGGGGGGTCGTGGAGGACGGCGAGGGCGCGCTGCGCGCGCTCGACGACGACCGGGTGCGGCTGCTGGTGCGCGGCGCGACGACAGCTGCGGCGGTGACCTGCTCGCGTCGCGGGGCTAACCCGCCGACACGTCGGGAACTACCGCCAACCTGGCCTGCCGGCTGAGCTCGCGGGTCCGCCGTGCGCGGTTGGCGGCCAGCGTGTCCGTCACCACGTCGAGCACGGCCGGGTCGAACGCCATGCCGAGGTGGCTGGTGCGCACCTCCACGGTCTTGGCCTGCGGGTCGAGGCAGCTGCGCCAGTCGACGATCCCGTCCCGGCGGGAGAAGACCGAGGTGAACGCGACCCCGGTCGCCAGCGGCACCCGGGACTGCTCCCAGCTCTGCCGGGCGCAGTCGCCCGACGTGCAGTCCTCACCCATCATCCGGCCGAGGCCGGCACGTTGCAGCCGGGTGAGCACCATCAGGTCGAACAGCAGGATCGGGTGGGCGGCGCCCGGGGCGAGGATCGGGCTGCCGAGCGTGACGATGCCGTCGACGAGGTCCGGGCGGCGACCGGCGAGGCCTCGGGCCATCAGGCCGCCGAGGCTGTGCCCCACGATCGTGACCTTGCGCCCGCGCTTGAGCGCGATCGCCTCGATGCGCCGCTCGAGCGCCTCGGACGCCTCGAGGGTGCAGCCGACGTTGGCGTGCATGGTGGAGCGGTAGGTGCGGTAGCCCAGGGCGCGCAGGTGCCGGGACATCAGCCCCAGGGTGCCGTCGCCGGCCATGAACCCGGGGACCAGGACCACCGGCTCGAGGCCGTGCTCGGGGGCCCGGGAGGCGTAGGGAGTCCCCCGGCGGTGCAGCCGGTCACGGGCGCTGCGTCCGACGAACCGGGCCGCCTCGCCCACCGCGCTGCCCTCCCGCACGATCGCCCGCAGGCCGGAAGGTCCCGCGTACCCCGGCGGGCAGAGGAACGACCCGAGTGGCGACTCCATACATGTGACGGTAGCCACTTGATACCGAAAGTATGCATGGCGACACCGGCTCATTTGTCCGGCCGGATGGGCTACTCCAGCGTCTCGGTAAACTGGTGGGTAACAAGGCGAATGCCCAGCACCTACGAGGAAGGTCCCGAATGTCCAGCCCCAGCCAGGCAGCCACCGTTCCCGACGGCGCCTCCGCGGAGCAGTTCGCCCCGCTCCCGGGCGGTGTGGAGATCTGCTACCAGACGTTCGGCGACCCCTCCGGAGACCCGCTGCTGCTCGTGATGGGGCTCGGCGGCCCGATGACCTGGTGGGACCCGGACTTCTGCCGGGCGCTGGCCGACACGGGGTTCTACGTGATCCGGTTCGACAACCGGGACACCGGGCGCTCCTCCCGGATGGACGGCCGGGTCACCCGCGGCTCCCTGGTGCGCAGCTTCGTCAGCCCGGCGAACCGCCGGCCCCGGCCGCCGTACACCCTCGACGACATGGCCGAGGACGGGTTCGGCCTGCTCGACCACCTCGGGATCGACGCCGCGCACGTCTGCGGCATCTCCATGGGCGGGATGATCGTCCAGACGATGGCGGTGCTGCGCCCGGAGCGGGTGCGCTCGCTGACCTCGATCATGTCCACCACCGGCCGGCGCACGGTCGGCTGGCAGGACCCGCGGCTGCTGCCCCGGCTGCTGGAGCGCCGGGCCACCACCCGCGAGGCGTACGTCGCGAGCTCGGCGCGCTTCTGGGC
>DASTGV010000205.1:0-6034 GCA_035718765.1 Nocardioidaceae bacterium | reverse complement strand
CCGCGGCCTGGTACGGGCAGGTCGCCGAGCGGGCCGGACGCGGCCTCGTGGAGCACGACGGGTACGTCGGCGGCCCGCAGCAGCTCGACGACCGCGGGCGTGTCCACCATCTCGGCGACCTCGGGGAACCAGGCCCGCCGGGACTGCTTGGCGGACTCGCGGGCGGTGGACCGCCACTTCGCCAGGGCCTTGGCCTGCTTGTCGCCGCGCCAGACGGCGACGGAGCGGGTCGCCGCCCAGGGCACGATCACGTCGACGCCGACCTCGGTCAGCATCTCCACCGCCAGCTCGCCGCGGTCGCCCTTGGGGATGGCCTGGACCACCACCACCCGTGGCAGCTCCGGCTCGGCGGTGGTCACCGCGTCGACGGTCGCGGACAGCGACGTCCTGGTCGTCTCCGCCACGGTGACGGTGGCGGACGTGCCGGCCCCGTCGGTGAGCACGACCTGCTCGCCGACCCGGATCCGCTTCACGACCACCGCGTGCCGGGCCTCGTCGCCGTCGAGCCGGACGGTGTCACCGGCCGCGAGGCCGGCGAGCCCGTCGTGGACGAAGACCGGGAGGGTCATCGAGGTCCGAAGGCGTCACGGAGCCGGTCGAACACCGACTTGTGCGGGGCGCTGACCCTGCCGTCCGGGGACTCCTCGTCGCGCAGGGCGGCGAGCTCGCGCAGCAGCTCCTGCTGCCGCTCGTCGAGCCGCGACGGGGTCTCGACGACCACCTTGACGACGAGGTCGCCGCGGCCGGTGCCGCGCAGGGAGGGGACGCCGCGGCCACCGAGCACGGTCTCCGTGCCGGACTGCGTGCCGGGGTGGATGGTCAGCGGGACCGAGGTCTCCACGTCCGAGTCCGGCGCGGCCACGTCGGCCTCGAGCGTCGGCAGCTCGATCGTCGTGCCGAGCGCGGCCGCGGTCATCGGGATGGTGACCGTGCAGAGCAGGTCGGCGTTGTGCCGGGTGAAGACGGGGTGGTCGTTGACGTGCATCTCGACGTACAGGTCGCCGGCCGGGCCGCCGCCCGGGCCGACCTCGCCCTGGCCGGAGAGCTGCACGCGGGTGCCGGTGTCGACGCCCGGCGGGATCTTCACCGTCAGGGTGCGGCGCGAGCGCACGCGTCCGTCCCCGGAGCACTCGCGGCACGGCTCGGGGATGATCGTCCCGAAGCCGCGGCACGCCGCGCAGGGGCGCATGGTGCGGATCTCGCCGAGGAACGACCGCTGCAGGTGAATGGTCTCGCCCCGCCCGCCGCAGGTCTCGCAGGGCACCGGGTGGGAGCCCGGCGCCGCCCCTTCGCCGTTGCAGGTCGTGCACAGCACCGCCGTGTCGACCTTGAGCTCGTGGGTCGTGCCGAACGCCGCCTCGGCGAGGTCGACATCGAGGCGGATCAGCGCGTCCTGGCCGCGCCGGGTGCGCGGCCGCGGGCCACGACCGCCGCCCGCCGCACCACCGGTCTGGCCGCCGAAGAAGGCGTCCATGATGTCGGTGAAGGAGAAGCCCTGCCCCGCGCCGGCGCTGCCGAAGCCGCCGCCGTTGAACGGGTCGCCGCCGAGGTCGTACATCCGGCGCTTCTCCGGGTCGGAGAGCACCTCGTAGGCACGGGTGACGTCCTTGAACTTCTCCTGCGTCGCGGGATCCGGGTTCACGTCCGGGTGCAGCTGGCGCGCGAGCCGGCGGTAGGCCTTCTTGATCGCGTCGCCGTCGGCGTCCCGGGACACCCCGAGGGTCTCGTACAGGTCCTGGCTCAACTTCTACTGCCTCGTCATCCTTCGTCGAGGATCCGGGAGACGTAGCGCGCCACCGCGCGCACCGCCGCCATCGATCCTGGGTAGTCCATGCGGGTGGGGCCCACGATGCCGAGCGTGGCCAGCGCCTCGTCCCCCGGTCCGTAGCCGGTGGCCACGACCGAGGTGGTCGCGAGCTCCTGGTAGGGGCCCTCGTGCCCGATGCGCACCGTCACCGTCGACGACGACGTCGCCTCGCCGAGCAGCCTGAGCAGCACCACGTGCTCCTCGAGCGCCTCGAGCATCGGGCGGATGGCGACGTCGAACCCGTCGCCGAAACGTGCGAGGTTCGCGGTGCCGCCGACCGCCACCCGCTCGTCGGAGCGGTGGTCGGACATCGCCTCGACGAGCGCGGCCACCAGCACCGCGACCGGGCCGCGCTGCTCGGGCTCGTACTCGTCCGGCAGCACCACGAGCCGGGCGGTGGCGTCGGCCAGCCGCTCCCCCACGATCGTCCGGTTGAGCCGGGTGCGCAGGTCCGCGACCCGCTCGTCGTCGAGCGTGGCCGGGAGCTCCACGACCCGCTGCTCGACCCGTCCGGTCGACAGGATGAGCACGAGCAGCACCCGGGCCGCGGTCAGCGGCACCACCTCGACGTGACGCACCGTGGACCGCGAGAGCGTCGGGTACTGCACGATCGCGACCTGCCGGGTCAGCTGCGCGAGCAGCCGCACGCTGCGCTGCACCACGTCGTCGAGGTCGATGGCTCCCTCCAGCAGGGACGCGATCGCCCGCTTCTCCGCGGCGCTCAGCGGCTTGACCTGGCTGAGCCGGTCGACGAAGAGCCGGTAGCCCTTGTCGGTCGGGATCCGGCCGGCGCTGGTGTGCGGCTGGGTGATGAACCCCTCCTCCTCCAGCGCGGCCATGTCGTTGCGGACCGTCGCCGGGGAGACCCCGAGCTGGTGCCGGTCGACCAGCGCCTTGGAGCCCACGGGCTCCTGGGTGGCGACGTAGTCCTCCACGATGGCGCGGAGCACGGCCAGCTTGCGGTCCTCGACCATCCCCCTCGCCTCCCTTCGCTCGACCCCTGGCACTCACACGTTCAGAGTGCCAAGCCTACTAGGGTCGTGCCCATGCCCGACATCGCGCACGACACCGGCTTCCATGAGATCGCGGACCGCTGCTGGGTCGCGCGGTTCGAGTTCCTCGACGTCAACGTCGGCCTGGTCGGCGGCGACCGCGGCCTGCTGGTGGTGGACACGCACGCCTCCGAGGTGGAGGCCCGCCGCGTGGTCGAGCAGGTGCGCCGGCTCGGCGTCGGCGACGTGGTCGCGGTCGTCAACACCCACCAGCACTTCGACCACACCTTCGGCAACGTCGTCTTCTCCGAGGCGTACGACGGGCCGCCGATCATCGCGCACGAGGAGGCCGCCGCCGAGCTGGCCCGCAGCGCCCCGCCGCTCCAGGAGTTCGCCCGCACCGACGACAGCGACCCGCGGCACGCGGACATCGCCGCCACCCGGGTGCTGCTGCCGACCGAGACGTTCTCCTCCGCCCGCGCGGTCGACCTCGGCAACCGGATGGTCGAGCTCGTGCACCCGGGCCGCGGCCACACCGCGGGCGACTGCGTCGTGCGTGTGGGCGACGCGGACCTGCTGTTCGCCGGCGACCTCGTCGAGGAGTCGGCGGTCCGGTCCGGCGTCCCGGGCTACGGCGACGACTGCTACCCGATGGAGTGGCCCGCCACCCTCGACCTCGTGACGTCGCTGCTCACCCCGGACAGCGTGGTGGTGCCCGGACACGGCCTGCCGGTCGGGAAGGACTTCGTCGACGAGCAGCGAGCGGCCATCGGTGTGGTCGCGGAGACCATCCGCGACCTCGCCTCCCGCGGCGTGCCGGTCGACGACGCGCTCGCGGCGACCGAGTGGCCCTACCCCGCCGAGCAGCTGGGGATGGCGGTCCGGCGGGGCTACGAGCAGCTGCCGAGGGGCACCCGGCAGCTGCCGCTCATCTGACCCACTGCCCGCGGCGGTAGCCGCGGTACTGCTGGCCCCCGTAGCCGTGACCGCAGCCGCGGCCCCAGTGCCGACCCATCCGGGCGAGCACGAACCACGCCACCAGGATCAGCAGGAACAGCGGCAGGTGCGTCAGGATGACCAGCCCCGCGACGACCGCGAGCACCGGGACCATCCAGGTGCCGGCCCACCAGCCGGGGTGCCCACGCCGGGGGTCCCTGCCGGGGGCCCGGTCGGCACCCCGCGCGGCACCGGGTGCCGCGGCGGGGCGGGGCAGGTCCGCGAACAGCGGCAGGAGCTGCGCGTGCGTGCGGGCCGCGAAGGCACGCTCCGCCCGCTCGTCGTACTCCTCCTTGGTGAGCCGGCCCGCGGCGTAGTGCTCGCCCAGCGCGGAGACCGCGGCCTCCCGCTCCTCGTCGCCGATCCGCAGCTCGGGCCGGCCGGTGTCGCGGGGGATCATGACTGCTCCTCCCCCTCGTCGCCCTCCGCGAGCAGGCCGTAGAGCCGGCGGCGGGTGTCGGCGAGGATCTCGGCCGCCTCGGCCTGCTGCTGCTTGGTGCCGGAGACGACGACCTGCCAGACCGCGCCCATGACCTGGCCGATGACCGGCTTGAGGTCGCCGGGCCCGCCGTGGCCGGCGCCCTCCTCGGACGCGGCGTCGAACGCGGCCCAGGTGCGGGCCATCTCGTCGGGGTGCTCCTCGACGTAGCGGCGGCCGTCCTCGGTGAGCGTGAGCAGCCGGCGGCCCTCGCCGTCGGTGCCCTCGACGAGACCCTCGTCCTCGAGCTGCTGGACGGTCGGGTAGACCGAGCCGGGGCTGGGCTTCCACGCCCCGCCGCTGCGCTCGGCGATCTGCTGGATGATCTGGTAGCCGTTCATCGGCTCGACCGCGAGCACGTCGAGGATGGCGGCACGCACGTCGCCGCGCCGGACCTTCGGACCGCGCGAGCCGCGGGAGCCGAGGTCCCCCGGTCCGGAGCGGGCCAGGTTGATCAGGCCCTCGACCCACGGCGGCGGGCCGCCGCTCCACGAGCCGCCGCGATGACCTCTGCGGGGACCGCCCCAGGGCTGGTCCCACGGACTGCTGTTTTCCATGGTGTTCTCCCTCTCCAGAACTGTGGTTCGCGAGTGTTCAGCGATACGTCGACGATATATCGCGACTGGTCGGGAGGCAAGAGGGTTATCGCTCCTCCGGCGCGGCTCCCGGGTCGGCGCCGCAGGTGCCTCTAGCGTGCTCGGATGCCCTCGTTCGACCGCTACGGCTCCGACGTTCTCAACACCGACTGGCGGGCCCCGCGCCGCGGCCGTGCCGTCGAGATCTCCGCCGACAAGGGCCTGGTCGTCGAGGAGGTCACCACCGACTGGTGCGGCGAGATCGTCGCCGTCGAACGCGACCTGATGACCGTCACCCTCGAGGACCGGCGCGGCAGGCGCCGTACCTTCCCGCTCGGGCCCGGCTTCCTGCTCGAGGGGGTGCCGGTGATCCTGACGCCGCCGGTGCGCAAGGGACCGGCCGCTCCCACGCGGACCGCCTCCGGGTCGGTGGCGGTGCCGGGCACCAAGGCCCGGGTCGCGCGGGCCAGCCGGATCTTCGTGGAGGGCCGCCACGACGCCGAGCTCGTCGAGAAGGTGTGGGGCGACGACCTGCGCGTCGAGGGCGTGGTCGTGGAGTACATCGAGGGCGTCGACGACCTCGCCGAGCACCTGCGGGACTTCCGGCCGGCCCCGGAGCGCAAGGTCGGCGTGCTGGTCGACCACCTGGTGGCCGGCTCCAAGGAGAGCCGGATCGCGGCCTCGATCGCGAAGAGCCCGGTCGGCCGGCACGTGCTCGTGGTCGGGCACCCGTTCATCGACATCTGGGAGGCCGTCAAGCCGGCCCGGCTCGGCATCAAGGCCTGGCCGAAGGTGCCCCGCAACGTCGAGTGGAAGAAGGGCGTGTGCCAGCAGCTCGGCTGGCCGCACCGCGACCAGGCCGACATCGCCCGCGCCTGGAAGCACATCCTCGGCAAGGTCTCGTCGTACGCCGACCTCGAGCCCAGCCTGCTCGGCCGGGTCGAGGAGCTCATCGACTTCGTGACCGGTCCCGACACGCCCTGACGGCCACCCGTTCGGGTCTGCCGCGTCCAGCCGGGCGGTGGCACCATCTGCGCATGAGCGTGCCGCAGAGCTACCGTCCCGCCCCGCCCCCGATGCGTCCCGACGAGGAGAAGCTCTGGGCGATCGGCGCGCACCTCGGACCGCTCGTGCTCGGGGTCATCGCGCCGCTGGTCGTGTGGCTGGTCTTCCGCGAGCGCAGCGC
>DASTGV010000204.1:0-8634 GCA_035718765.1 Nocardioidaceae bacterium | reverse complement strand
CGGCAGCGGGCGCCCTTCTTCACGATGATCTCGACCACCGCGGAGTGCAGCGAGTCCGAGCTGTAGATCGGCGCCGTGCAGCCCTCGACGTAGTGCACGTAGGCGTCCTCGTCGACGATGATGAGCGTCCGCTCGAACTGGCCCATGTTCTCGGTGTTGATCCGGACGTAGGCCTGCAGCGGGATGTCGACGTGCACGCCCTTCGGCACGTAGATGAACGAGCCGCCGGACCACACCGCGGTGTTCAGCGCGGCGAACTTGTTGTCGCCGACCGGGATCACCGTGCCGAAGTACTCCTGGAAGATCTCCGGGTGCTCGCGCAGCGCGGTGTCGGTGTCGAGGAACAGCACGCCCTGCTCCTCCAGGTCCTCGCGGATCTGGTGGTAGACGACCTCGGACTCGTACTGCGCGGCGACGCCGGCCACGAGCCGCTGCTTCTCGGCCTCGGGGATGCCCAGCTTGTCGTAGGTGTTCTTGATGTCCTCGGGGAGCTCGTCCCACGAGGTCGCCTGCTTCTCGGTGGAGCGGACGAAGTACTTGATGTTGTCGAAGTCGATCCCGTCGAGCTCGCCGCCCCAGGTCGGCATCGGCTTGCGGTCGAAGAGCTTCAGCCCCTTCAGCCGCAGGTCGAGCATCCACTTCGGCTCGTTCTTCTTCGACGAGATGTCCCGCACGACCTCCTCGTTGAGGCCACGCCGCGCGGATGAGCCGGCGCTGTCGGAGTCGGCCCAGCCGAACTGGTAGCGGCCGATGCCCTCCAGCTCGGGGTTGCGCTGGTCGATCGTCGTCATGAAGTAACCCTCTCGTGTGACGTGCTCGGGATGCAGGTGGTGCAGACCCCGTCGCCGTGGGCGATGGTGGCCAGGCGCTGGACGTGCCGGCCGAGGACCTTCGAGATGACCTCGGTCTCGGCCTCGCAGAGCTGGGGGAACTCGTGCGCCACGTGCGAGACCGGACAGTGCTGCTGGCAGAGCTGCTCGCCGACCGGTCCCTGGCGGACCGACGCGGAGTACCCGCCCTGGGTGAGCGCCCGGGCCAGCGCCTCGGACGGCTGCAGACCGGGCTCCTCCGCCACAACGGCGTCGTAGATGTCCTGAATTCCCTCGACGCGACGCCGGGCGAACGCGAGCACGGCCTCGTCGCCCCCGGTCTCCGCCATGAACCGGAGCGCCTGGACGGCCAGGTCGTCGTACTGCTGGACGAACCGGTCCCGGCCGGCCTCGGTGATCGCGAAGACCTTGGCCGGACGGCCCCGGCCCCGGGTCCCGTAGACCCTGGGCTCGCGCGCCTCGACCGCACCCTCGGCGATCAGGTGGTCGAGGTGTCGCCGGACCGCGGCGGGCGTGAGGTCGAGCCGCTCCGCGAGGACGGCCGCCGTGCTGGGACCGAGCTCGAGGATCGACCGGGCCACCCGCTCGCGCGTGGGTGCGTCTGCCTCGTGGATTTCCACAACATCATTGTGTCGTTATTGGCGTAGGTGTTTCAAATAAGGCTCACCTAACCTCCAGGGCGCCCGCTCCGGCACGGGGACCGCTTCCTAGACTCATGGGGTGACAGCTTCTCCGGCCGTGGAGGTCGCCGACCTCCGGATGGCGTACGGCGCGACCACGGCCGTGGACGGGCTGAGCCTCACCGTCGCCCGGGGCAGCATCACCGCGGTGCTCGGCCCCAACGGCGCCGGCAAGACCACCACGCTGGAGACCTGCGAGGGGTACCGGAAGCCGCAGTCCGGGACGGTCCGGGTGCTCGGGCTGGACCCGCAGGCGCAGAGGCGGGACCTGCTGCCCCGGATCGGCGTGATGCTCCAGAGCGGCGGCGCCTGGTCCGGCGTGCGGGCCGTGGAGATGCTCCGGCACGTCGCCACCCTGCACGCGCACCCGCTCGACGTGCCGATGCTGGTCGAGCGGCTCGGGCTCGGGTCGTGCGGCCGGACGCCGTACCGCCGGCTGTCCGGGGGCCAGCAGCAGCGGCTGGCGCTCGCGATGGCGGTCGTCGGGCGCCCGGAGCTGGTGTTCGTCGACGAGCCGACCGCGGGGATGGACCCGCAGGCGCGGCGCACCACCTGGGAGCTGCTAGGCGAGCTGCGCGGCGACGGGGTGACCATCGTCTTGACCACCCACTACATGGACGAGGCGGAGCAGCTGGCCGACCACGTGCACGTCATCGACCGGGGACGGCTGATCGCCTCGGGCAGCCCGTTCGAGCTCACTCGCGGCACCGGCAGCAGCACGATCCGCCTGGTCGTCACCGAGCCGTTCCCGGCCGAGGCACCGGCGTCGCTGCGGGAGACCCTCGGGCAGGGCACCGAGGTGCGGGCGCTCAACGAGCACAGCCTGCTGGTCACCGGCCCGGCCGATGCCGGCACGCTGGCCAAGGTGTCGGCCTGGTGCGACGAACAGGGCGTGCTGCCCGAGTCGCTGACGCTCGGCCAGCGCACCCTCGAGGACGTGTTCCTGCAGATCACCGGACGGGAGCTGGTGCCGTGAGCGCCGACAGGACGGTCGGGACGGGCACGTTCACGCCCGACCCCGGGGCCGCACCGCTCCCCCGGATGGTGCTCGCCCAGGCCCGGATGGAGACCCGGCTGCTGCTCCGCAACGGCGAGCAGCTGCTGCTGGCGGTCGTGGTGCCGCTGATCGTGCTCGTGGGCGGCATCGCCGCCGCCCGGCACTTCGGCCTGACTTTCTCGCACAGCCCGGTCGACACCCTCACCCCGGGCGTGCTCGCGCTGGCGGTGATGTCGACGAGCTTCACCTCGCTGGCGATCGCGACCGGCTTCGAGCGCAGGTACGGCGTGCTCAAGCGGCTCGGCTCCTCGCCGCTCCCCCGGTCCGGGCTGCTGGCCGGCAAGGTCGGCGCGCTGCTGGTCGTCGAGGTGCTGCAGTTCGTGCTGATCGCCGCGGTGGCCGCCGCCCTCGGCTGGTCGCCGGCCCTGTCGCCGGTCGGCCTGCTCGGCGCGCTGCTGTGTGCGCTGCTGGGCACCGCGGCGTTCGCCTCGCTCGGGCTGCTCATCGCCGGCGCGCTGCGGGCCGAGGCCACGCTGGCGGCCGCGAACCTGGTGTACCTGCTGCTGCTGGCCGGCGGCGCCGTGGTCTTCCCGGCCGACTCCTACGGCCCTGCGGGCGGCGCGCTGGCGCTGCTGCCGTCGGGCGCGCTCGGCGCCGGCATGCGGACGTCGCTGATCCACGCCGGCCTGCCCGTCGTACCCCTGCTGGTGCTGGCCGCGTGGACCGCGGTCGGCACCGTGCTGACGGCCCGGACGTTCCGCTGGGAGTGACCGTGCGTGGCGCAGGTCACCGCCCGCGACGGGCCCCGTTCGGGCCGCTTCGGCCGCGACTACTGTCTGGCGTGTGACCGGCATCCAGGAGGTTCTCGTCCCGCACGCCGCACCCGCGTGGGCGCAGCGCTGGATCCGGCCGGCGGCCGTCGCATCCCTGGTCGCCAACGTGCTGATCGTGGTGACCGGCGGCGTGGTCCGCCTGACCGGCTCCGGGCTCGGCTGCCCGACCTGGCCGCGCTGCACCGCCCAGTCCTTCGTGCCGCACCGCGCCATGGGCATCCACAGCGCCATCGAGTTCGGCAACCGGATGATCACCTTCGTCGTCGCCGCGGTGGCGATCGCCACGCTCGTGGTGGCGTGGCGCCTGGGCCGCGCCGCCGTGCTGCGCCTGGCGTTCCTGCTGGCGCTCGGCGTGCCGGCGCAGGCCGTGATCGGCGGCGTCACCGTGCTCACCGACCTCAACCCCTGGATCGTCTCCTTCCACCTGCTGGTCTCCCTGGCGATGGTCGGCCTCGCCGTGGTGCTGCTGCGGCGCCTGGACGAGGGCGACGGTCCGCCCCGGCTGCTGGCCGCCCCCGGCGTGGTGTGGCTGACGCGCGCCACGTTCGGGGCCGCCTGGGCGGTGCTGTACGTCGGGACGGTGGTCACCGGCAGCGGCCCGCACGCCGGCGACGTCCACGCGCCGCGCAACGGGCTGGACCCGCGCGCGCTCACCCAGCTCCACACCGACCTGGTGTTCCTGCTGGTCGGCCTCACCCTCGCCTCCGTGATGGTGGTCCGGACGGCCGGCACCCCCACCGCCGTGCGACGGGCGGCCGGCGTGCTGCTGGGCGTGGAGGCCGCGCAGGCGGCCATCGGGTTCGTGCAGTACGCCACCGACCTGCCCGTGGTCCTGGTCGCGGCGCACCTGCTCGGGGCGGCGCTGCTGTCCGCCGCGGTCACCTGGCTGCTGGTGAGCGTCCGCGTCCGGACGTGAAGGAGCGGGCCACGGCCTGGTGCCCCCGTGACACCGGTCATGACCCGCCCACCAGTACATACGCACGAGCGGCCGGTTCGGTTCGCTCCGAGGCCCGGATTCTTCTCAGCGAGTGGCGGACCGGAGCCGGGCGAACTCCTCGGCCAGCGTGGCGGGCGTGTAGTGCGCGTTGAGCCCGCTGGGGTTCGGCAGCACCCACACGCGGGTGCGGCCGATGCGCCGCTCCTGCGCCCCGATCCTCGCCCGCGGCTCGGCGAACGCGGCACGGTAGGCCGTCACCCCCACCACCGCCAGCCAGGCCGGCTCGAGCGCCAGCACCTTGCGACCGAGCAGCTCCCCGCCCTCCAGCAGCTCCCCGGACGTGAGCTCGTCGGCGCGCGCGGTGGCCCGTGCGACCACGTTCGTGATGCCCAGGCCGAGCTCCAGCAGCTGCTCCTGCTCGTCGGGACGCAGCTGCCGCGGCGTGAACCCCGAGCGGTGCAGCGCCGGCCAGAACCGGTTGCCCGGCCGGGCGAAGTGGTGGCCGCTCCACGCCGACACCAGGCCCGGGTTGATGCCGCTGAACAGCACCGTGAGCCCGGGAGCGACCACGTCGGGGAGCAGCCGGTCCCGCGCCGACTCCAGCTCCTCGCGGGTCGGGCTCACCGGTCCTCGGTCACCAGGCGCTCCAGCACCACCAGGTCGCGCGGGCTCCGGCGCCACGTGCTGCCGGCCGCCTCGCGCAGCCGGGCCAGGGCCGCGGCGGTCTCCAGCCACACCGGGGTCAGCCGCAGGTCGCGCTCGTAGTCGTCGAGCGTCTGGGCGCCCACCTCGTCGTGCACGTGGCAGGTGAAGTACCGCGACGTCATCGTGAAGACGTCGACGTCCGGCTCCCTGGCCGGGGAGTGCTCCACGACCTCGCCGAAGGCGCCGGTGACCTCGCGGACCACGGCGCCGGTCTCCTCGCGCACCTCGCGCCGCAGGGCGTCCTCGAGCGACTCCCCCGGCTCGACGCCGCCGCCGGGCAGGGCCAGGTCCCCGTCGGCGGACTCGACGAGCAGCAGCCGCCCCGTCCGTCGTACGAGGGCGCGGACGGCGAGCCGGTGCAGCTCGGAGCCGGTCGTGGGCGTGTCAGGGTGCCGGAGCGTCGCCAGCCGCCGCATCAGCGGGTCAGCAGCGGGTCGAGCGCGACGGCCACGAAGAGCAGCGAGAGGTACATGTTCGACCAGTGGAACAGCCGCATCGGCCGGAGGGCGACGACGTCGTCCGGGTCGGCCGCGTTGCGGGCGCGGCCGAGCAGCAGGTGCGACTCGACCAGGAACGCGGCGCCGAGGCCGACGGCCACGACCGGGTAGAACCAGCCGGTGCCGGCCACCGGCCACAGCAGCAGCGAGGTGGCCACCATGACGTAGGAGTAGCCGACGATCTTCCGGGCCACCTCGAGCGCCCCGGCCCGGACCGGCAGCATCGGCACGTCGGCGGCGGCGTAGTCGTCGCGGTAGCGGATGGCCAGCGCCCAGAAGTGCGGCGGCGTCCAGAAGAACACCACCAGGAACAGCACCACCGGCGCCCAGGCCAGCCGGCCCGTCACCGCGGTCCAGCCGATGAGCGCCGGGAAGCAGCCCGCCGCGCCGCCCCAGACGATGTTCTGGGTGGTACGGCGCTTGAGGATCATCGTGTAGCCGACGACGTAGAACACGTTCGCGGCCAGCGCGAGACCGGCCGACAGCCAGTTGACCAGCAGCCCCAGCCACAGCGTCGAGACGACACCGAGCGCCAGCCCGAAGAGCAGCGCGGCCCGGGTGGAGACGATGTGCCGCGGCAGCGCCCGTCGCCGGGTACGTCGCATGCGCTCGTCGATGTCCGCGTCGTACACGCAGTTGAGGGCGTTCGCCGATCCCGCCGACAGGGTGCCGCCGAGCACCGTCGCGACCACCAGTCCCAGGGACGGCACGCCGCGCTGGGCCAGGAACATCACCGGGACGGTGGTCAGCAGCAGCAGCTCGATGATCCGCGGCTTCATGAGGCCCACGTAGGCCGCGACCACGTCACGCGCCGTCGGTCCGTCGGTCCGGTGCTGCACGGGCACGTGTGGATCGACGGCGGTCAAGGAGAACCTCGGCAGGGTGGGCGTCACTCGGTCATGCCGGGCGTTTACCTTGCCGCCCGACGGGCACCCGTGAGTCTAGTGGGCCGCGGCCCCCGGACCGGCATCGGGCGAGCGTGGGACGCTGTGCCGCTGCTCACCCGGTCTGAGTAGGCTCAGACCCGTTCGATCCACCCGGTGTCGCTGTGAGAGGACCTAGCTCGTGAGCAAGCTCGAATGGACAGACCTGGACCAGCGTGCGGTGGACACCGCCCGGGTGCTCGCCATGGACGCCGTGCAGAAGGTCGGCAACGGTCACCCCGGCACGGCGATGAGCCTCGCGCCGGTGGCCTACACCCTGTTCCAGAAGGCGATGCGCCACAACCCGGCGAACCCCGACTGGGTCGGCCGCGACCGGTTCGTGCTGTCCGCCGGGCACAGCAGCATCACGCTGTACACCGAGCTGTTCCTGGCCGGCTTCGGGCTCGAGCTCGACGACCTGAAGTCCCTGCGGACGTGGGGCAGCAAGACCCCGGGCCACCCCGAGCACGGGCACACCGCCGGCGTCGAGACCACGACCGGCCCGCTCGGCCAGGGCGTCGGCAACGCGGTGGGCATGGCGATGGCCGCCCGTCGCGAGCGGGGCCTGTTCGACCCCGAGGCGGCTCCCGGCGAGAGCCCGTTCGACCACCACATCTACGCCATCTGCAGCGACGGGGACCTCGAGGAGGGCGTCAGCTCCGAGGCGTCGTCGATCGCCGGCACCCAGCAGCTCGGCAACCTGACCCTCATCTACGACGACAACGACATCTCGATCGAGGGCAACACCGACATCGCGTTCACCGAGGACGTGGCGGCCCGCTACGAGGCCTACGGCTGGGACGTGCACCGCATCGACTGGACCAACGGCGGCACCCGCTACGAGGAGAACGTCCAGGAGCTGTGGGACGCCCTGGAGAAGGCACGGCGGGTCACCGACAAGCCGAGCTTCATCGCGCTGCGCACGATCATCGCGTGGCCGGCCCCGAACGCCCGGGGCACCGGCAAGGCACACGGCTCGGCCCTCGGCGAGGACGAGGTCGCGGCCACCAAGAAGATCCTGGGCTTCGACCCCGCGCAGACCTTCGAGGTGCCGACCGACGTCATCGAGCACACCCGGCTGGCCCTGGAGCGCGGCAAGGTGGCGGAGGCCGAGTGGCAGGAGTCCTTCGACGCGTGGGCCCGGCGCTACCGGCAGCGCCGGGAGCTCTTCGACCGGATGCGCACCCGCGAGCTGCCGTCCGGCTGGGAGAAGGCCCTGCCGTCCTACCCCGCCGACCAGAAGGGCGTCGCGACCCGCAAGGCCTCCGGAGAGGTGCTGTCCGCGATCGCCCCCGAGCTGCCCGAGCTGTGGGGCGGGTCGGCCGACCTGGCGGAGTCGAACAACACGACGCCCAAGGGTCAGCCGTCGTTCATCCCGGCGGAGCTGTCCACCAAGGACTTCTCCGGCGACGAGTACGGCCGGGTGCTGCACTTCGGCATCCGCGAGCACGGCATGGGCTCGATCATGAACGGCATCGCGCTGCACGGCGGCACCCGCGTGTACGGCGGCACGTTCCTCGTCTTCTCCGACTACATGCGCGGCGCGGTCCGGCTCGCGTCGCTGATGCAGCTCCCGGTCACCTACGTGTGGACCCACGACTCCATCGGCCTCGGCGAGGACGGCCCGACCCACCAGCCGGTCGAGCAGCTCACCGCCCTGCGCGCGATGCCCGGCCTGGACGTCGTACGCCCCGCCGACGCCAACGAGACCGTGGCGGCGTGGAAGGCGATCCTCGAGAACCCGCACAACCCGGCCGGGCTGGTGCTGACCCGCCAGAACGTCCCGACCTTCCCGCGCGGTGAGGACGGTTTCGCCGGCACCGACGGGGTGGCGCGCGGCGGCTACGTCCTGCTGGACGCCGAGGGCGGTGCGCCCGACGTGGTCCTGATCGCCACCGGGTCGGAGGTGCAGCTCGCGGTGACCGCCCGGGCCACCCTGGCCGAGAAGGGCATCCGTGCCCGGGTGGTCTCGATGCCGTGCCGCGAGTGGTTCGACAAGCAGGAGCAGTCCTACCGCGACACCGTCATCCCGCCGATCGTCACGGCCCGGGTGAGCGTGGAGGCCGGCGTCGCCATGAGCTGGCACGACCTGGTCGGCTCCACCGGCCGGTGCGTCTCGCTCGAGCACTACGGCGCGTCCGCGGACTACGCCACGATCTACCGCGAGTTCGGAATCACGGCCGAGGCAGTGGCGTTGGCCGCGGAGGGCAGCATCGCCGACTCGCAGGGCTG
>DASTGV010000203.1:0-8282 GCA_035718765.1 Nocardioidaceae bacterium | reverse complement strand
CAGCAGGATCCGCATCCGCTCGTGCCCAGGAGTGTCTCGCCACACCTTCGCGCCCGCCACCGCCGAGGTCAGCGCCGCGTCGACGTCGGCCGTGCCGGCCATCGGCACGGATCCGGCGACCGCACCGTCGAACGGCGAGGTCACCTCCTGCACGCGGCCCGACTGTGCCGCAGTCCACTGCCCACCGATCAACAGCTGCATGATGACCCATCCGTTCGACGTAAGAGGCCCAGAAGATCTGCTGGCCGCTCGGGGCGGTGCGGCTCGGATCCAGTGGCGAAGTACCTCAAGCGTGTGGCTCGCGTCCGTCAGCGTCAACAGGGCTGGTGCCGTCAAAAACACCTCATTCACAGCCCCCGATTTGCCGCTACGTGCGGATAGCCGGGGGACGGAGACCCTTGCCTGGGACCTCAGAGATCCATCAGAATCGTTCGCATGGGACACCCGTATCCGATCCGGGAGATCGCCCGCCAGGCTGGGCTCAGCGAAGCCACTGTCGACCGGGTGCTCAACAACCGGCCAGGGGTGCGCGCCAGCACCGTGAGCAACGTGCGGCAGGCCATCACCGACCTGGACCGGCAGCGCAGCCAGCTGCGGCTGAACGGCCGGACCTTCCTGGTCGACGTCGTCATGCAGACCCCGGACCGGTTCTCCTCGGCCGTCAAGTCCGCGTTGGAGGCAGAGCTGCCCTCGCTGAGGCCGGCCGTGGTGCGGTCCCGGTTCGACTTCCGGGAGAAGGGCCGCCCCGCGGACCTCGTGAAGGTCCTGGACGACATCCGGCGCCGCGGCTCCATGGGGGTCGTGCTCAAGGCCCCCGACGTCCCCGAGATCACCGAGGCCGTCGCGCGGCTCGTCCAGCACGGGATCCCCGTCGTCACCCTGGTCACCGACCTTCCGCTGAGCCGACGCGTCGCCTACGTCGGCATCGACAACCGAGCCGCCGGCTCCACCGCGGCCTACCTGATCGACCGACTCCTCGGCGACGGCCCTGGTGACGTGCTGATCGCGTTGAGTCGCAGCGTTTTCCGAGGTGAGGAGGAACGCGAGATCGGGTTCCGGGCCACCATGAGGAACCGTTCCGCCGACCGGGTCCTGGTCGAGCAGACCGACACCGACGGGCTCGACGCCACCGTCAGGAAGTCGACCCTGCGGACGCTGCAGCAAAACCCCGGGATCAACTCGGTCTACTCCATCGGCGGCGGCAACCAGGCCATCCTCGAGGCGTTCGACGCCGCCGACCGGCGCTGCCAGGTGTTCGTCGGGCACGACCTCGACCGGGACAACCTGCAGCTGCTCCACGACGAACGACTGACCGCCGTCCTGCACCACGACCTGAGGTACGACATGCGGCTCGCGTGTCACATCATCATGCAAGCCCAGGGTGCCATCGACGGTCCCATCGAATCCGTCCGATCCCCGATCCACATCGTGACCCCCTACAACATCCCCGCCCTGCCGACACACTGAACCAGTCCCGTGCGTGAGGACTCCTCCCGCACTGGCGCAGTCGTGTCTTCCGACGTCCGTCCGTGTCGGCTGATCCCGGCGAGGACGGACGCCCGCCCGCCCGCAGCCGGGCCGGCGGCCGAAGGCCGCCTCCGACGCAGACCGGCCACGCCCGCGCTCGTGCCCCCGATGGGGCGGATATCGGAGCGGATCCTTGCGGACAGGGCCCTCAGCGAACCTTGCCGGCGGAGTTCCAGGATCTCACCCACCGTGGGTGATGCCGCCGAAGCGGCGGGCGTTTAGGGCTGGGTTGTCCGGCGGCCGGCGGGGCGGTGGATTCGTTCGGAGACCGCAGCAGGCCATACGCCACTTCAGGTCGCCCAGCCGATGCACCTTTCTTGGACGGAAGAAGACCCGATATGAAGCTCGTGGTGGATCTGACCCGGTGCCAGGGCTACGCGCAGTGCGCCTTCCTTGCTCCGACCGCGTTTACCATGCTCGGCGACGGAGAGGCCCTGCTCTACGACCCCGATCCCGGTGAGGAGCTGCGCGAACGGGTACTCCGTGCGGCGGCGGCCTGCCCCGTGCAGGCCATCGTGCTCGACCGGGGTCCCGCCGAGAACGGCGGTCGGTGGGCGACCGCTGCGGATGCGCGCCGCGGTGGCATGGACGCGGAGTTCCTGCGGGCCGGGCGGATCGTGGTCGTCGGGGGGTCGCTGGCCGGGGCGCGGGCCGCCGGAGCGCTCCGCTACGAGGGGTTCACCGGCTCGCTCACCGTGATCGGCGACGAGTCCGCCGCGCCCTACGACCGCCCGCCCTTGTCCAAGCAGGTGGCGCAGGGTTGGGTGTCGGCCGGGCACACCGGGCTGCCGCGCCGCCGGGCCATCGACGCCGACTGGCGGCTGGGTGTGGCGGCGACCGGGCTGGACCTGTCGGCCAAGCAGGTACGCCTGGCCGACGGTTCCACAGTCGGCTTCGACCGGCTGCTCATCGCGACCGGGGTGCGGGCCCGGCCGTGGCCGAACCCGGAGGAGGCGGCGCTGGCCGGAGTGCTCTCGCTGCGTACCGTCGAGGACGCCGACCGGCTGCAGCGGTTGCTGGCGGCGCGGCCGAAGCGGGTGCTGGTCATCGGCGCCGGCTTCACCGGCTCGGAGATCGCGTCCGTCTGCCGCGAGCTCGACGTGCCGGTCACCGTCGCCGAGGCCGGCCCGGCGCCTCTGGTGGCAGCCCTGGGTGGCACGATCGGCGCGGTCGCGGCCGACATGCAGCGCGAGGCGGGCGTCGACCTGCGCTGTGACGTCATGGTCACCAAGCTGGAGGGCGAGGGCGGACAGCTGCGCCGCGCCCGGCTCTCCGACGGCAGCACGCTGGACGTCGACGTGGCGTTGGCCGCGCTCGGCGGGATCCGCAACGTCGAGTGGCTGGCCGGCTCCGGGCTGGCGGCCGGCCGGTGGGGCGTGGCCTGCGACGCCGGCTGCCGCGCCTTCGACGTCAACGGCCTGGTCACTGACGACGTCTTCGTCGCCGGCGACGTCGCCCGCAGCCCGCAGCCGCTGTTCGGCTACCAGATGCTCGCGCTCGAGCACTGGGGCAACGCGGTCGCCCAGGCGGAGGTCGCCGCACACAACATGCTCAGCGACCAGGCGCACCGCTGGCCGCACCTAGCCATGCCGGTCTTCTGGTCCACCCAGTTCGGCACCGAGATCAAGTCGGTCGGGGTGCCGAACATCGCCGATCAAGTCGTCGTCACCCAGGGCAGGGTGGCCGACCGCCGGTTCGTCGCCGCCTACGGCCGGCGTGGCCGCCTGGTCGGCGCGGTCACCTTCAACCAGTCGAAGTGGCTGGACTTCTACGGCCGGCAGATCGAACGGGGTGCGTCCTTCCCTCCCGCCTACCGAACCGTCGATCAGCCCGACGAGCTGCAAACGGTCGCGGCCGGGTTCCCCACCCAGCCGATCCCCACACAAGAGGCCACCGTCGTGCTCACCGGGCACGACCCTGCCGAACGGCGCGCCACCCTGCTGCCGGAGATGACCGGCACCGCGAGCGCGTCGCGCATTCCCGCTCCCCGCGCCTGAAGGAGGCCGCCGTCATGACCACGATCGCTGCTCCCAGCGTCTATGCGCGGATCCTGGACTACGCCAACCGGGCGAACCCGTATCCGCTCTACGCCGAGCTGCGCAAGACCCCGGTGGCCCGGCAGGCCGACGGCAGCTACGTCGTCTCGACCTATCGGGAGATCGTCGACCTGCTGCACGATCCGCGAATCAGCTCCGACCCGCACAACCTGGCCGATGCCAGCGCTGAGTCCGACGAGGCGCCGGGACTGCCGCCCAGCTTCATCCGCCACGATCCGCCCGAGCACGACCGGCTGCGGCGCCTGGTGATGCGCCACTTCGGCCCACCGCACACCCCGGGCCGGGTCGACGGCATGGCCACGGACCTGCGGCAGATCGTCTCCGGCCTGATCGACGGCTTCTCCGGCCAGACCGAGGTCGACATCGTCGACCAGCTCGCGTACCCGTTCCCGGTGACGGTGATCTGCGAGCTGCTCGGCGTGCCCCGCGAGGACGAGCCCCGCTTCCACACCTGGGTCGAGGCGCTCGTGCAGGCCATCGACCCTGGCGTCGGGGATCCCGCCGAGGTGCAGCGCAAGGCCGTGGCCGCTCAAAAGGAGATGGGCCAGTACTTCGCCGGGCTCGTCGAGGCCCACCGCCGCTCACCCGGCGCCGACCTGCTCTCCGCGCTGGCCACCGATGACGGCCCCGAAGGTCGCCTGACCGACGCGGAGATCCTGAGCACCGCGTTCCTGCTGCTGATCGCCGGGCACGAGACCACGGTGAACCTGATCGCCAACGGCATGCTCACCCTGCTGCGCCATCCCGAGGTGCTGGAGCGGCTGCGCCGCGACCGCCAGCTGGCCATCCCGCTGGTCGAGGAGCTGCTGCGCTTCGAGCCCCCCGTGCACCTCATTCCGTGGCGGACCGCCCTCGACGACATCGAGATCGCCGGCACGACCATCCCGAAGGGCGCCCGGATCGTGCTGGTCCTCGCCGCCGGCAGTCGGGACCCCGAGCACGTGCGCGACCCCGACCGGTTCGATCCCGACCGGTTCGATCCCGACCGGTTCGGGCTGGCCCGCGACACCGATCAGCACCTCGGCTTCGGCGGCAGCATCCACTACTGCTTCGGTGCGCCCCTGGCCCGACTGGAGGCCCAAACCGCCCTGACCGAGCTGGCCCACCGGCTGGTCAACCCCCGCCTGGTCGTCGATCCGCCGCCTTACCGGACCAACGCGGTGCTGCGCGGCCCACGCCACCTGCCGGTCGCCATCGACGGCATCACCGCCGCCGGCGACTGACCGCGGCCGCGTTGAGGGACGTCGCGGCTGCGGGCGCAAGCAATGGCAAGACAATGGCCGAAGAAGAAGGTCAGACACCAAGATGGGGTCTGACCTGGGGGTTTGTGCGCCATCAGGGACTCGAACCCCGAACCCGCTGATTAAGAGTCAGCTGCTCTGCCAATTGAGCTAATGGCGCGTGAAGCGTGTGGAACTGTAGCAGCGGGTCCCGGCCACCATGAAATCGGTCGGCGCCCCTCGGGACGTGAGGTGGGGCACCCTCGAGGGGAGCGGGGAGAAGTTCAGGAACTTGTCGGTTTGCACCCATCCGCCGGGGGCGGGCAGGCGAACCACCCACAGAGAGCGGCGGCCGCGTTCGGGGCCGCCCGAAGGAGGCGTACGGATGGGCGAGCCTGGGCTGCGGCTGGTGCCGGCGGGTGGCGGCAGCGCCGACGTGGACGTCCTGGTGGGCCGGGTGGCCCGCGGGGACGCGAGCGCGTTCGAGGCGTTGTACGACGAGCTGTCATCGGCCGTGTTCGGTCTGGCCCGGCGCGTCGTACGGGACCCGGCGCGCGCCGAGGACGTCACCCAGGAGGTCTTCCTCGAGGTGTGGCGCAAGGCGGCCCGGTTCGACAGCGCCCTCGGCAAGGCGAAGACCTGGGTGATGACCATCGCCCACCGCCGGGCCGTGGACGCCGTACGTCGCAGCGAGTCGCAGAAGCGGCAGGACGAGAGGACGGCACCGGAGCAGGTCAGCCACGACGAGCCGGCCGACTCGGTGATCGCGGCAGAGGAGCAAGGCGCCGTGCGGGAGTGCCTCGAGACGCTGACCGACCTCCAGCTGGAGTCGGTGCGTCTGGCGTACTTCAACGGCTACACCTATAACGAGGTGGCCACGTTGCTCGAGAAACCGCTACCGACCATCAAGACGAGGATGCGCGACGGCCTGATCCGTCTGCGGGACTGTCTGGAGGGGCACCGATGAGCACCGACCTGCACACGCTCTCCGGTGCCTACGCGATCGACGCCCTGAGCGAGGAGGAGGCCCGGGAGTTCGACCGGCACCTCCAGGAGTGCCCCGCCTGCCGCGAGGAGGTCCGCGAGCTCCGGGTGGCGGCCGCGAGGATGGGCGCCGCCGAGGCGCTCACCGCGCCGCCGGCCCTCAAGGCCCGGGTGCTCGCCGCCGCCGACCAGCTGCCGCAGCTCCCGCCGAAGGTGAGCCCCCTGGAGACCGTCCGCAAGCGTCGCTGGTCGGCCCGGCTGGTCGCCGCGGCCGCGGTCGTGGTGCTCGCGCTCGGCGGGGGAGTGGCCGTTCTCGAGTCGCAGCGCGGTGAGAACCAGGGCGGGGTCGCCGCGACCGTGACCCAGGTCTTCCAGGCGGGCGACGCGCACACGAAGACGGTGCAGACCGACCACGGCAGCGTGACGGTCGCGACCTCGCCGAGTATGGGCCGGATGGCGGTGCGGACCGACGGCCTGCGGGCGCTCGGCGGCAGGCACGTCTACCAGCTGTGGGCGATCCACGGCGGCACACCGACCTCGGCCGGCGTGGTGAAGGACCTGAAGGCCGGCGCCGCGATGGCCATGCCGAGCAGAGGTACGACGGTCGCCATCACCGTCGAGCCGGAGGGCGGCTCCGAGCAGCCCACGACCGCACCGTTCGTCACGGTCGACCCGCGGAGCGTCTGACCGCGGAGCGTCTGGCGGCGCAGCGGTCAGCGGTCCCGGCGTGACTCCAGCACGGCCTGCGCCGCGTTGTGGCCACCGAGACCGCTGACCGCACCGCCCCGGCGGGCCCCCGAGCCGCACAGCAGCACGTTCGAGACCTCGGTCCCGACGCCCCAGCGCTGGGCGGGGGTCTCCAGCCGGGCCCGGTTCGTGGCCCACGGCCAGGTCAGGTCCCCGTGGAAGATGTGGCCGCCGGGCATAGCCAGCGCCTCGTCCACGTCCTGCGGCGCCTTCGCCTCGAGGCACGGCCGGCCGTGCTTGTCCATCGCGAGCAGCGATTCGATCGGCTCCTCGAGCACGTCGTTGATCGCGTCCAGGGCCCGCTCGACCGCCGTGTCGCGCTTGGCCTCGACGTCGTCGGCGAACGCGCGGGCGGGCGTGTGCACGCCGAAGTAGGTGAGCGTGTGCATGCCCTGGGCCGCCAGCGGCCCGAGGATCGAGGGGTCCGTCAGCGAGTGGCAGTAGAGCTCGCCGGGCTGGCGGCTGGGCAGCGCCCCGTCGGCAGCCTCGGCGTAGGCCTTCTGCAGCTCGCTGTAGTCCTCGGCGACGTGGAAGGTGCCGGCGAAGGCGTTCTTCGGGGCCTCGCCGGACTTCAGCCGCGGCAGCCGCTCGAGCAGCAGGTTGACCTTGAGCTGGGAGCCCTCGGGACGCTCGCCCGGCTCGTCGCCGAGCAGCACCTGCAGCACCCACGGCGCGACGTTGGCCAGCACCCAGTCGCAGGCGGCCGACCGCCAGCTCTCGCCGTCGTGCCAGGTGACGGTGGCCTCCTCGCCGTCGGACTCGATGCCGCTGACGCCGGCGCCGGTGAGGATCGTCGCGCCGGCGTTGCGGGCGGCGACCGCGAGGGCGTCGGTGACCGCGCCCATGCCGCCGACCGGCACCCGCCACTCGCCGGTGCCGTTGCCGACGAGGTGGTAGAGGAAGCAGCGGTTCTGGACCAGCGACTCCGCGTTCATGTCCGCGAAGGTGCCGATCAGGGCGTCGGTCGCGACGACGCCGCGCACCGTGTCGTCGGTGAACCGCTGCTCGATGACCCGGCCGAGGGGCTGCTCGACGAGGTACTCCCAGGTGGCCGGGTCGACCAGGTCGCGGACCTCCCGGGCGGTGCGCAGCGGCTCGAGCAGGGTGGGCGCCACGGCCCGGGTGAACTCGCGGACCTCGCCGTAGAACGCGCGCCAGGCGTCGTACTCCTGGTCGGAGCCGGTGAGCCGGCGGAACGACTCGGCCGTCGCGGGGCCCTCGTTGCGCTCCACGAACAGGCCGGAGTGGCGCCCCTCGCGGTGCACGGGCGTGTACGACGCGACCGAACGGGAGCGCAGCTCGACGTCGAGGCCGAGGTCGGAGACGATCTGGTCCGGCATGACGCTGACCAGGTAGGAGTAGCGCGACAGGCGAGCCGGCAGGCCGGCGAAGGGGCGGGCGCTGACCGCGGCACCCCCGGTCGTCTCGAGCCGCTCGAGGACCAGCACCGAGAGGTCGGCCTGGGCGAGGTACGTCGCCGCCACGAGGCCGTTGTGGCCGCCGCCGACGATGACGACGTCGTACTTGTCCTTCAGGTTCTCCGAGGTCACGGAGGAACGCTACCCGTGATCGGACCCGCGTCCGACGACACTGGCGGAATGTTTAGCGTTCAACTATCGTTGGGACGGGCGTCACCCCGACCCACAGGAGGCACCATGCCCGCCGTCCACGTCGACGACCTCACCGTTCTCCCGCGCCTCGCCGCGCCCGGCCTCGGCGACACCGTCCGCCCGGTGCAGAGCGTCAC
>DASTGV010000202.1:0-5147 GCA_035718765.1 Nocardioidaceae bacterium | reverse complement strand
CCGGTGGACTCGTCACCCTCGAGGTCGAACTTCTCGAACGCGGCGTCGGTCGCCTGGACGAGCGCGACGCCGCCACCGGCGACGATGCCCTCCTCGACGGCGGCCTTCGCGTTGCGCACGGCGTCCTCGATGCGGTGCTTGCGCTCCTTGAGCTCGACCTCGGTGGCCGCGCCGACCTTGATCACCGCAACACCGCCGGCCAGCTTGGCCAGGCGCTCCTGCAGCTTCTCGCGGTCGTAGTCGGAGTCGCTCTTCTCGATCTCGGCGCGGATCTGGTTGACCCGGCCGTTGATCTGGTCGGTGTCGCCGGCACCCTCGACGATCGTCGTCTCGTCCTTGGTGACGACGACCTTGCGGGCCTGGCCGAGCAGCTCGAGGCCGGTCGACTCCAGCTTGAGGCCGACCTCCTCGGAGATGACCTGGCCACCGGTCAGGATCGCGATGTCCTGGAGCATGGCCTTGCGACGGTCACCGAAGCCCGGGGCCTTGACCGCGACGGACTTGAAGGTGCCGCGGATCTTGTTGACCACCAGGGTGGACAGCGCCTCGCCGTCGACGTCCTCGGAGAGGATCAGCAGCGGCTTGCCGCTCTGCATGACCTTCTCGAGCACCGGCAGCAGGTCCTTGACGTTCGAGACCTTCTGGTTGGCGATCAGGATGTACGGCTCGTCGAGGACGGTCTCCATGCGCTCCGCGTCGGTGACGAAGTACGCCGAGATGTAGCCCTTGTCGAACCGCATGCCCTCGGTGAGCTCGAGGTCGAGCCCGAAGGTGTTCGACTCCTCGACGGTGATGACGCCTTCCTTGCCGACCTTGTCCATCGCCTCGGCGATGATCTCGCCGACCGAGGTGTCAGCAGCGGAGATCGAGGCCGTGGAGGCGATCTGCTCCTTGGTCTCGACGTCCTTGGCCATCCCGAGCAGCTGCTCGGAGACGGCCTCGACGGCACGCTCGATGCCGCGCTTCAGGGCCATCGGGTTGGCGCCGGCCGCGACGTTGCGCAGGCCCTCACGGACCATGGCCTGGGCCAGGACGGTCGCCGTGGTGGTGCCGTCGCCGGCGACGTCGTCCGTCTTCTTGGCGACCTCCTTGACGAGCTCGGCACCGATCTTCTCGTAGGGGTCCTCCAGCTCGATCTCCTTGGCGATGGACACACCATCGTTGGTGATCGTGGGAGCGCCCCACTTCTTCTCGAGGACGACGTTGCGGCCCTTGGGGCCCAGCGTCACCTTGACGGCGTCGGCGAGCGTGTTCATGCCACGCTCCAGGCCGCGCCGTGCCTCCTCGTTGAACGCAATCAGCTTCGGCATTTCTCCGCGGTTCCTCACGCTGAGATCAATGGACTGGCCCGGGGGATGCCCGCGACGGACGGCCCCCGCATGTCCCGGCGAACCCTTCCCGCCGGCGCGTGGGACCTCATCTTCCCGGCCCACTTGGCACTCTCATGCTGAGAGTGCTACCCAATGTCTAGCACTCGCCCCCTACGAGTGCAAGGCGGCTCCACCGGCCGAGGTCTAGACCGACCCGGGTGCCCGTCCCGGACCGTTGACCCCCCTTCCGGCGCAGGCTTAACCTGAGCGGACCTCGTGGGTGCGACGGGGTTTCGGCCGGAGAGCGCAAGCGCTCTCCGGCCTCTCGTCTTAACCGACGATCGCCGCGACCGTCGCCGCGAACGTCCCGGCGACCGAGGGCACCAGGTCCAGGTAGAGCCCCGGCTCGGTCACCTCCAGCTCGCCCACCGCCAGGGTCCCGTCCGCCAGCCGCATCAGGTCCGCCCGCGCGTAGTCCAGCCGCGCACCGAGCAGCCGCTCCGCGACACCGACGGCCTCGGTCGCGAGTCGGGCGTGCTCCGGCGCGAGCGGCTCGGCGTCGCTGCGGCCGCCGTACTCCTCGTGGACCCGGACCTCGTCGCCACCCGGCCGCTTGCGGACCTGGGCGACCGCCCGGCCGCCCACCACGAACACCGAGGTCTCCCCCTCGGTGCGCACCGACTCGACGAGCGGCTGGACGAGCCACGGCCCGTCGCCGTGCGGCAGGCTGCCCGGGCCGTCGAGCACGACGACGCCCCGCCCTCCGGCACCCACCGTGGGCTTGGCCACCGCGCGTCCGAGCTCCGCCGCGGCGGCGGTGACCTCGTCGAGGGTGCGCGCCACCCGGCTGGGTACGACGGGCAGGCCGGCCGCCCCGAGGTCGAGGAGGTAGCTCTTGTCGGTGTTCCAGGCGAACGCGTCGGCGCCGTTGAGCAGGGCCGGCCCCACGCCCCGCGCCCAGGCCAGGAACTCCGCGCGGCGGGCCTCGTAGTCCCAGGCGCTGCGGACCGCGACCGCCGGGGCCGCAGACCAGTCGACGCTCTCGTCGTCCCAGGCGACCCAGCGCGCACCGAGGTCGCGGGCGGCCAGCTCCCGCACCAGCAGGTCGCCGCCGACCTCACCCTCGGGCAGCGCGGCACAGGTCACCAGCAGCACGTCGCTCACCGGCGGCACCCTAGCGACCGGTCCGGCCGGCGACCCGGTAGCCCTCGAGCAGGGGGCCGCCGGCCCGGTCGAGCACCTCGCGCACGACCGTCCGCAGGGGGCCGCGCGCCGCGCCGGCGACGGCCTGCCGGTGCGCGTCGGCGAGCCGGCCGGCGAGGTCCGCGTCGTGGCGGACGAGCGCGCGGTGCAGGCCCTTGCCGGTGCCGCCCCAGGCGCCGGCCACCGCGAGCGCGAGGTCGGCCGCGCGGACCAGCAGCTGCCCGGCGATGTGGCCCAGCTCGTCGTCGGACCGGCAGCCGGCCAGGTCCTCGAGCAGGTCGGTCAGCAGGTAGCGCATCGCGTCCCGGTCCGGCTCCTCGAGCGGCCCCGGACCGGCGGCCAGCCGGCGCCGCGCCTCCGCCTGGATCCCCGAGGCGAGGCCGCAGCGGTCCACGACCACCTCGCTCTCCCCGCACATCCGCAGCAGCGAGGGCACCCGCCGCGCGGCGTCGTGGTCCGAGTAGAGCGCCAGGCTCTCCTTCGTCTGCACGAACGCCTCGACGACCCAGCCGGCGTGCCGGTACGTCGCCCGGAACGGCGCCGGCGGACCGTCGAGCAGCACCACCACGTCGAGGTCGGAGGTCTCGGTCCGGTCCGGGGTGAGCACGCTGCCGCCCACGAACGCGACCAGGGCGTCCGGGAAGTGCGTGGCGACGAAGTCGGCGGCGGCCGGGACCGGTTCCATGCCCCACCTCTACCGTCCCGGCGCCCGCGCGGGCGAACCGTTTGTCACAGTGTCCTGGTGATCGACACCTGGCTGACCCGCACCTTCGACCTGTCCGTGCCCGTCGTGGGCGCGCCGATGGCGGGCCCCGGCGAGGGCCCCCTGGCCGCGGCGGTCTCGGCCGCCGGCGGGCTCGGCATGGTCGGCGTGAACGCCTCCCGTTCCCCCGCCTGGGTCGCCGAGCAGGCAGCTGTGGCGGCCGGCCCCGGCGCGCCGTACGGGATCGGGCTGATGGCCTGGGTGCTGGAGCGCGACGACGCCCAGCTCGAGGCCGTGCTCGGCCTGGACGAGCGCCCGGCACTGGTTTCGGTGAGCTTCGGGCCCTTCGAGGCGTACGTCGACCGGCTGCGCGCCGCCGGCATCCGGGTGGCGGTGCAGGCGGGCAACGTCGCGGAGGCGGTCCGGGCCGAGCGGGCCGGCGCCGACCTGGTCGTGGCGCGCGGCGCCGAGGGCGGCGGGCACGGTCGCAACGAGGTGGCCACGCTGCCGCTGCTGCAGGCGGTGCTCGACCGGGTCGAGGTCCCGGTGCTCGCGGCCGGTGGCGTCGGCACCGCCCGGGGGCTGGCCGCGGTGCTCGCCGCGGGCGCGGCCGGCGGCTGGGTCGGCACGGCCCTGCTCACCACCCGCGAGGCGGGGACCTCCCCCGCCGCGAGGCAGCGGCTGCTCGCCGCGGAGGACACCGGCACGGCGTACGGCCGGGTCTTCGACGTGGCCCTGCGGCTGGCCTGGCCGGAGGAGTACGGCGGCCGGGGGCTGCGCAACGCCTACTTCGACCGGTGGGAGGGCCGCCTCGACGAGCTGGCCCGCGACGACGCGGCGGCCGCGGAGCTGAGGGCCGCGCAGCAGGCGCAGGACTTCGACATCGCCTACGTGTACGCCGGCCAGGGCGCCGGCCTGCTCAGCGAGGAGCGCAGCGTGGCCGAGGTGCTCGCCGGCCTCGCGCGGGCCGAGGAGCTTCTGCGGCGCTGGTGATCAGCCGTCCTGCTCGGGCGGGAAGCCGCCGGTGGCGACCGGACCCCAGCGCTCGACGGTGATCCGCACGAGGGACTTGTTCTGCGCGCGCATCGCGTCGCGGTACTCGTCCCAGTCGGGGTGCTCCCCGGAGATGCAGCGGAAGTACTCGACGAGCGGCTCGACGGCGTCGGGCATGTCGATGACCTCGGCGGTGCCGTCGAGCTGGACGTACGGGCCGTCCCACTCGTCGGAGTGGATGAGGATCGACACCCGCGGGTCGCGGCGCGCGTTGGCCGCCTTCGCCCGCTGCGGGTACGTCGAGACCACGACCCGGCCCTCGTCGTCGACACCGCAGGTCACCGGCGACATCTGCGGCGACCCGTCGCGGCGCCGGGTCACCAGCGTCCCCTTGTGCCGAGGCCGGACGAACTCGAGCATCTGGTCGCGGTCGACGCGGTCCGCGGTCGCAAGCTTGCGTGCCATGTCTTTCACCCTACTGATGACCGTCATCACCAGGATCGGGCGCACACTGGGGGCATGAGGACCTGGCTGGTGGCCGCCGTCGCGGTGGTCGCCCTACTGGTGGCGGGGCGGCCGGTGCTGGCCCTCGTCCAGGCGTCCGACGACCTCGGCGGCACGCGCGCCGGGCCGGTGCCCACCCAGCCGGTCGTGGAGAACAGCCCGGGCCGGACGCCTGGCTGGCGCTCGCACCACCGGGACGGGCCGCCGCCGTGGGCCAGCCACCCCCGCGGGCCGCGGGCCCAGGTCCCCGGCTGGCGCGACCTCACCCCGCGGCAGCGGGCGCGGAAGATGGCCCGGCTCGCGCACCGGCACGCCGCCGCGATGAGGACGTGGGCCGCGTGCGTGCGGGCCGGCCGCACCGACTGCGTGCGGCCGCGGCCGCCTGGCCTGGCGAAGAGGTCCGGCGAGGGCTGACTCAGCCTCCGGCGACCGCC
>DASTGV010000201.1:0-12112 GCA_035718765.1 Nocardioidaceae bacterium | reverse complement strand
CCGCTGACCGTGGTCGTGCTCGACGACGGCGGCCACGTGGTGGCCGTGGAGCGCGAGGACGGGTCCTCGATGAAGCGCTTCGAGATCGGCTTCGGCAAGGCGCACGGCGCCCTGTCGCTGGGGATGGGGTCGCGGTCGATCATGGGCCGCGCCGAGCAGCAGCCCTACTTCATCGCCGCGGTCACCTCGGCGGTCGGCGGGTCGCTCGTGCCGGTGCCGGGCGGGGTGCTGGTCCGCGACAGCGAGGGCGGCCTGCTCGGAGCGGTCGGGGTCACCGGGGACACCTCGGACAACGACGAGGCGGCCGCCGTCGCCGGGATCGAGAGCGCCGGTCTCACCGCCCAACCGGACTGAGGGGTCCCGCGCCCCGGGACCGCAGGAAGTACATCTGGCCCACCGAAATCAGAGTCGAAAGCGAGGTGTCCGGGCATGGTCAGCGATGTCCAGCACGCCGGTCGCCCGAGCCGCGCGCCGGGGAGTGACGGGGCGCTCGCCGCCGTCACCGCCCGCGCCCGGGAGCTCGTCCCCGCGCCCGGGGTCATCGACGACCACGCCAAGCTGCGGACCTACGAGTGCGACGGGCTCGCGCACTACCGGGTGACCCCCGCCCTGGTGGTCATCCCCGAGGACGCGGAGCAGCTCGCCGGCGTGGTGCGGGCCTGCGCCGAGCACGGCGTCCCGTTCGTCGCCCGCGGCTCCGGGACCGGGCTCTCGGGAGGGGCGCTGCCGCACGCGGACGGCGTGCTCGTGGTGACCTCCCGGATGCGGGCGATCCGCGAGGTGCGCCCCGAGGACCAGCGCGCGGTCGTCGAGCCCGGGGTGATCAACCTCGACGTCACGCGGGCGGCCACGCCGCACGGCTACTACTACGCGCCCGACCCCTCCAGCCAGCAGGTGTGCTCCATCGGCGGCAACGTCGCGGAGAACTCCGGCGGCGCGCACTGCCTGAAGTACGGCTTCACCACCAACCACGTGCTCGGCGCCGACCTGGTGACCCCGCAGGGCGAGCTCGTCCAGATCGGCAGCGCGGCCCCGGACGCGCCCGGCTACGACCTGCTCGGCGCGGTCGTCGGCTCCGAGGGCACGCTCGGCGTGGTCACCTCCGCCACTGTCCGGCTGGTTCGGCTGCCTGAGGAAGTGCGCACCGTCCTCGTGGGCTTCGAGTCCACCGACGCGGCCGGCGCCGCGGTGTCCGCGATCATCGCCGCCGGCATCCTCCCCGCGGCCATCGAGATGATGGACGCGCTGGCGATCGAGGCGGCCGAGGCGGCCGTGCACTGCAACTACCCCGCGGGCGCCGGCGCCGTGCTGGTCATCGAGCTCGACGGCGCGGCCGTCGAGGTGGCCGAGGAGTACGCCGAGGTGGAGCGGCTGTGCCGCGAGGCGGGCTCGTTCGAGCAGCGGCTGGCCACCGACCCCGTGGACCGGGCGCTGATCTGGAAGGGCCGCAAGTCCGCGTTCGCCGCGGTCGGCCGGATCAGCCCCGACTACATCGTCCAGGACGGCGTCATCCCGCGCACCGCGCTGCCCGAGGTGCTCAAGGCCATCGCCGACCTCTCCGGGACCTCCGGGGTGCGCGTGGCCAACGTGTTCCACGCCGGTGACGGGAACCTGCATCCGCTGGTGCTCTTCGACGAGTCCGTCGAGGGCGCGGCCGAGGCGGCCGAGGAGGTCAGCGGCGCGATCCTCGACCTGTGCATCGAGCACGGCGGCTCGATCACCGGCGAGCACGGCGTGGGCATGGACAAGGCGAAGTACATGCCCAAGATGTACGGCGCCGACGACCTCGACACCATGCAGCTGGTGCGGTGCGCCTTCGACCCGGACGGCATCTCCAACCCGGGCAAGATCTTCCCGACCCCCCGCCTCTGCGGTGAGGTCCCCGGCCGGCGCAAGGGCGTGCACCCGCTGCAGGAGGCCGGCCTGGCGGAGGCCTTCTGATGAGCACCCTCACCGGCACCGCCCACGACGCGCTCTCCTCCGCCTGCGAGGACGTCCGCGAGGGTCGCCCCGACGACGCGGTCGACGGCGTGCCCGTCGGCCTGGTCGCCCGGCCCGGGACCACCGAGCAGGTCGCCGAGGTGATGAAGGCGGCCGCCGCGCACCGGCTGACGGTCGTGCCGCGCGGTCGCGGCACCAAGATGACCTGGGGCCTGCCGCCCGCGGCCGCGGACGTGCTGGTCGACCTGAGCACGATGGACCGGGTCCTCGACCACGCCGCCGGCGACCTGATCGTCGAGGCCCAGGCCGGCACGCCGCTGGCGGACCTGCAGGCCGTCGTCGGCCAGGCCGGCCAGCGCCTGGTGATCGACGAGACCGTGCCCGGCGCCAGCGTCGGCGGCGCCCTGGCGAGCAACGCCTCCGGCCCCCAGCGGATGCTGGTCGGCACCGCCCGCGACCTCCTGATCGGGATCACCGTGGTGCGCGCGGACGGCGTGGTCGCCAAGGCCGGCGGACGCGTGGTGAAGAACGTCGCCGGCTACGACCTCGGCAAGCTGATGATCGGCTCGTTCGGCACGCTCGCGGTCGTCACCGAGGCACTGTTCCGGCTGCACCCGGTGCCCGAGGTCCGGCGCTGGGTCAGCGTCCCGGTCGCGGACCCGCAGCGCGCCCACGACCTCGCCCAGGCCGTCGTGCACGGGCAGACCGTGCCCGGCGCCCTCGAGGTCGACTGGCCCGCCGACGGACCCGGCACCCTCACGGTGCAGTACGGCGGCAAGCCCGACGGCGTCGAGGACCGGGTGAGCACGGCCCGCTCCCTGCTCGGCGGCGACGCGAGCGTCTCCGAGGACGAGCCGGACGGCTGGTCGTCGTACCCGTGGCGGGCGGGCGAGACCGGGCTCAAGCTCACCTTCGTGCTCTCCGGGCTGCGGGACGTGCTGGCAGTGACCCGCGACGTCGGTGCGGCGGTGCGGGGGTCCGCCGGCACCGGCGTCGTGTACGCCGCGCTGGACCGCCCGGGCGACGTACCCGCGGCGCTCGACCGGCTGCGCTCGGTGTGCGCCCGGCACCAGGGCAGCGCCGTCGTCGTGGACGCGCCGGCCGAGGTGAAGCGGGCCGTGGACGTGTGGGGGCCGGTCCCGGGGCTCGACCTGATGCGTCGCGTCAAGGACCAGTTCGACCCTGAGCACCGGCTGGCGCCGGGGCGCTTCGTAGGAGGCATCTGAGATGACCGACTCGGCCCATCTGGGGGAGACCGGCAGGATCGTCGAGCCGGTCCACCTGGGCATGCCCGCGCCGGGAGGCGCCTTCGACGAGCACCACCCGCCGGACGCGGCGCTGATCGGCGACTGCGTGCACTGCGGCTTCTGCCTGCCGACCTGTCCCACCTACGTGCTGTGGGGCGAGGAGATGGACAGCCCGCGCGGCCGGATCTACCTCATGAAGGAGGGGCTCGAGGGCGAGCCGATGACCGACTCCATGGTGTCGCACTGGGACGCCTGCCTGGGCTGCATGTCCTGCGTCACCGCCTGCCCGTCCGGGGTGCAGTACGACCGGCTCATCGAGCAGACCCGGGCCCAGGTGGAGCGTCGCCACGAGCGCAGCCGCAAGGACAAGGCGCTGCGCGCGCTGATCTTCTCGCTCTTCCCGCACCCGAAGCGGCTCCGGCTGGTGCGGGGGCCGCTGCGTGCCGTGCAGCGCACCGGGCTCGACCGGGCGCTGCGCCGCACCGGCCTGCTCGAGCGGATGGCCCCGCAGCTCGCCGCCATGGAGAGCCTCGCGCCCCGCCTCGGCAGGCCCGAGCCGCTGCCGCCGTACCTTCCGGCCACCGGCACGCGTCGCGCCGTCGTCGGGCTGCTCACCGGCTGCGTGCAGGGCGCCTTCTTCCCGGGGGTCAACGCCGCCACCGCCCGGGTGCTCCAGGCGGAGGGCTGCGACGTCGTGGTCCCCGAGGGGCAGGGCTGCTGCGGTGCGCTCTCGGTGCACAACGGCCGCGAGGCGGAGGCGCAGCGGTACGCCCGCCGCCTGGTGGACACCTTCGAGCGGACCGGGGTCGAGCGCGTGGTGGTCAACGCCGCCGGCTGCGGCTCGACCATGAAGGAGTACGCCGAGCTGCTGGCCGACGACCCGGCGTACGCCGACCGGGCGCGAGCCTTCGCCGAGAAGGTGCGCGACGTCTCGGAGATCCTCGACGAGCTCGGCCCGGTCGCACCCCGCCACCCGCTGCCGATGACGGTGGCCTACCACGACGCCTGCCATCTCGCGCACGCCCAGGGCGTGCGTGCCCAGCCCCGGAGCCTGCTCAAGGGTGTGCCCGGGCTCGAGCTCAAGGAGATCGCGGAGCCGGAGCTCTGCTGCGGCTCGGCGGGCATCTACAACATCCTCAACCCCGAGCCGGCTCGCGAGCTCGGGGACCGCAAGGCCGCGAACATCGTCGCCACCGGGGCGCAGGTGCTCGTCACGGCCAACCCGGGGTGCCTGATGCAGGTCACCTCGGCGATCGAACGGTCCGGTCACCCGATGGGGATGGCGCACACCGTCGAGGTGCTCGACGCCTCGATCCGGGGTGCCCCGGTGGAGACGCTCCTCCCCGCCTGACGACCGCCCGTTCCCACCTCACCCTCGGAGTGACCATGTTCCAGCAGGACCTGAACCACGTGGGCGGCTCCCTCGCGCTCAGCGCGCTGTGTGCCGCCATCCCCCTCCTGACCCTCTTCGTCCTGCTCGGCGGCCTCCGCCTCAAGGCGTGGCTGGCCGGCCTGATCTCGCTGGTGGTCGCGCTCCTGGTGGCGATCGTGCTGTTCGCGATGCCCGCCGGGCAGGCGGTGCTCGCCGCCACCGAAGGGGCCGCGTTCGGCTTCTTCCCGATCCTGTGGATCGTGATCAACGCGATCTGGGTCTACAACCTCACCGTCGCGTCCGGTCACTTCGACGTGCTGCGCCGCTCCTTCGAGAAGGTCAGCCCGGACCAGCGGATCCAGGCGATCATCATCGCGTTCTGCTTCGGCGCGCTGCTCGAGGCGCTGGCCGGCTTCGGCACGCCGGTGGCGATCACCGTGGTGATGCTGATGGCGCTCGGGTTCAAGCCGGTCAAGGCGGCGACCGTCGCCCTGGTCGCCAACACCGCGCCGGTCGCGTTCGGCGCCCTGGCCACTCCGATCGTCACCCTCGCGACCGTCTCCTCGGGGGCCAGCAACGACCCGGGCCTGACCGTCGACACCCTCGGCTCGATGGTCGGCCGGCAGACCCCGATCCTCGCGGTGATCGTCCCGCTGGTGCTGGTGCTCATCGTCGACGGCCGGCGCGGCGCCCGTCAGACCTGGCTGCCCGCGATCGTCTGCGGCCTGGCGTTCGGCCTCGCGCAGTTCGTCGCCGCGAACTACATCTCCGTGCCGCTCGCGGACATCGTCGCCTCACTCGTGTCCGCGGCCGCCGTGGTCGTGCTGCTGCGCGTCTGGACGCCGAGCGAGGTGCTCACCGCCGACTCGTCCGAGGCGAGGGTGCCCGCCGGTGCGGGGGCGCGAGCCGGCGTCGGCGCGTCCGCGACCGACGACCGCGGCGTCGAGGACTCGCGCGCGGACGTCGCCAGGGCCTATGCGCCCTACGTCGTCATCATCGCGATCTTCTCGATCGTGAACATCCCCTCGGTCAAGGCGTTCCTGGCGGAGAAGCCGTGGACCTACTCCTTCCCCTGGCCCGGGCTGAAGGTCCTCAACAGCGCCGGCGACCCGGTCACGTCGACCACCTTCGTGTTCAACTGGCTGCCGGCCGCCGGCACGCTGATGATCATCGCCGGCATCATCACCGCGCTGATCCTCAAGGTGTCGCCGGGCGAGGCGGCCCGGACGTACGCCCGCACCTACGTCGAGCTGAAGTCCGCGATCATCACGGTGATGGCGGTGCTGGCGCTGGCCTACGTGATGAACCTGTCCGGGCAGACCGGCTCCCTTGGTGCCTGGCTCGCCGGCGCCGGCGGCCTGTTCGCGATCCTCTCCCCGATCCTCGGCTGGATCGGGGTGGCGGTGACCGGCTCCGACACGTCCGCGAACGCGCTGTTCGGCGCCCTCCAGGTGCAGACGGCCGGCCAGGCCGGGCTGAACCCGGTGCTGATGGCGGCCGCGAACTCCTCCGGCGGCGTGCTGGGCAAGATGGTCAGCCCGCAGAACCTGGCGATCGCCGCGGCCGCGGTCGGGATGGCCGGCCGCGAGGGCGACATCTTCCGGAAGGTGATCGGCTGGAGCCTGGGGATGCTGGTGCTGATGTGCCTGATCGTCGGGCTGCAGTCGACCCCGGTGCTCGGGTGGATGGTGCCGTAGCGGCGGCCACGACGGAGCGCTGAAAGGCAACGGCCCGGACGCCTCGCGTCCGGGCCGTCCCGGTTCCCGCGGTCGCTGCGCCGGCGCCGTCAGACTCCGCTACAGGCGGAGCTCCACGACGTACCCGCGGCCGAGCTCGTCCTGGAGACGCCGGACGAGCCGGCTGCCCTCCTGGTCGAACCACCTCCGCGCGGCGCGCCGGGGACCGCGCAGCGCGTGGTGCGGGGCCTTCCACCGGTCGGGGCCGGCGATGTGGCGGTCGTGGAAGGACTGCCACGCCTCCAGGTCGGCGACCAGCCGGCGCGTGAGCTGCGGCCAGTCCTCCGGCGCGGTGCCGCCCTCGTCGTCCCACAGCGGCCAGCCGCTGTACGCGCACATGAGTCGGACACGGATCACGACACGAGTCTGCTGCGGACCGGGGAGTCCTGAGGCGATTCGCGCGAACCGGTCGGAATCTTTCGTTCCCGGGACGCACCCGTCCAGACCAATAGTTGACACTTCAAGTGACGACGCGTACTGTCGTGAGCATCGCTTGAACCTTCAACTTTCAGGGAGCTCGTCATGGGTCTGTTCAACCGCACCACCAAGCCCGCCACCGCCACCACGGCCGTCCCGGCGCCCGCCGCCACGGTCTTCGACGCCGGCACCGCCGCCGTCGACGACATCGCCGGGGACTACACCCTCGACATCACCCACACCCGCATCGGCTTCTCGGCCCGGCACGCCATGGTGACCACCGTCCGCGGCCAGTTCGGCGAGTTCGAGGGCGGCGCGCACCTCGACACCACCGACCCCTCGGCCTCGTCCGCCAAGGTGAACATCCGCGCCGCGAGCATCAGCACCGGCCAGGCGGACCGTGACGCGCACCTGCGCTCGGCCGACTTCTTCGACGTCGAGACCTTCCCGGAGCTGACCTTCGTCACCACCGCGGTGACCCGCACCGACGCCACCACCTGGACCGTCACCGGCGACCTCACCATCAAGGGCGTCACGAACCCCGTCACCATCGACTTCGAGTCCACCGGCTCGGCCCGCGACCCGTTCGGCAACCTGCGCGTCGGCTTCGAGGGTGCGGCCACCATCAACCGCAAGGACTGGGGCCTGACCTGGAACGCCGCACTCGAGACCGGTGGTGTGCTGGTGAGCGAGAAGATCAAGCTGGAGTTCGACGTCTCCGCCATCGCCGTCCCGGCCGCCTCCTGAGGCGACCGGCCTCTCACCGAGGAGTGACATGACCATCTCCGCCGTACGTCTCAACCACGCGGTGCTCTTCGTCTCCGACCTGGAGCGTGCGCTGGAGTTCTACACCGCCGCCTTCGGCACCGAGGTGGTCGCCCGCGAGCCCCGCGCGAACGCCGCGTTCCTGCGGATGCCGGGCTCGCAGAACCACCACGACCTCGGCCTGTTCGGGATCGGCGCGGACGCCCCGCCGCGCCGCCCCGGGACGGTCGGGCTCTACCACCTGGCCTGGCAGGTCGACACGATCGAGGACCTCGAGCAGGCCCGGCTGACGCTCGCGGGCCTCGACGCGTTCACCGGCGAGTCCAGCCACGGCGCCACCAAGAGCGTCTACGGCGTGGACCCGGACGGCAACGAGTTCGAGGTGATGTGGATGCTGCCGCGCGACTCCTGGGGGGAGATGGCGAACAGCGCCACGACCGAGCGGCTCGACCTGGCCGGGGAGGTACGACGGTGGGGAGGCCGGCGTACGGCGGGCCGGATCGTCGAGGAAGTGCAGTGACGGTCTTCGCCGCGCCGGTCGTGACGTACCGCGGGTCGACCGACCCGGCCGCGCCGCTCGTCGTGCTGCTGCACGGCCGCGGCTCGGACGAGGAGCAGATCGCCGGCCTCGCCGGGCACCTGCCGCCGGAGCTGGCCTACGCCGCCGTGCGGGCGCCGATCGCCGAGGGCGGCGGGTACGCCTGGTTCGCCAACCGCGGCATCGGCCGCCCGGTCGCGGAGTCGCTGGCGGAGACCATGGCCTGGTTCCGCACCTGGCTCGATGTCGAGCACGCGGCCCGGCCGGTGCTGCTCGTCGGTTTCAGCGGCGGCGCGGCCTTCGCCGGCGGCCTGCTGCTGGCGGACCCGCAGCGCTGGGCCGGCGCGGCGATCCTGCTCGGCACGCTGCCGTTCGACGCGGGCGTCCCGGTGGACGCCGGCCGGCTGGCGGGCGTCCCGGTGCTGGTCGCCCAGGGGGACGCCGACACCGTCATCCCGCGCGAGCTCCTGGACCGGACCTGGTCCTACCTGCACGACTCCTCGGGCGCCGAGCTCGCCGCGCACCGCGACCCCGGCGGGCACGGCCTCTCGGCCGGCACGCTCGACGCGCTCACCGGCTGGCTGACCGCCAAGGCCTAGAAGAGCGTCTCCTGGACGAAGGTCGGCTCGGCCGGCCTGGGCAGCGGTGGGTGCCGCATCGTCGTCCGCCGGGATCGCGGCACCCAGCCCGCGTCGACGTCGCGCGGCTGCGGCTCCGGCACCACCGCGCCGGTCAGTGCCCGGACCGCGGTCGGCACGTGCAGGTCCATCCGGAGGAAGGTCTCCCGCACCGCCTCGACGTCCAGCGGCAGGCAGCCGACCCCGGCCGGCAGGTCCAGGCTGAGCTCGGCGGTCGGCTGCATCGTCATCACCCGGCAGTTGTGCTCCCAGGTCTCCCGCGCCGACGGGTCGGCGAGCCTGCGGGCGGTGGCCCGGCCGACCGCCTTCGCGCAGCGGGTGCCGTCGCCCGCGGCGTCGTCGAACGCGGCCGCGGCCGAGCCGAACTCCTCCAGCAGCCGGGCGGCCGTCTTGGGACCGATCCCGGCGACGCCCGGCAGGTTGTCGGAGGTGTCGCCGCGCAGCGCGGCGTAGTCGAGGTACTGCTCCGGGCGCACCCCGGTGACCAGCACCAGCCGCCGTGGGTCGAGCAGCGGTGAGGCGTCCACGCCGCCGTTGAGGATCCGCAGCATCTTGGTGTGCTCGTCGATCAGCTGGAAGGAGTCCCGGTCGGAGGTCGCCACGACCGTGCGCGCGCCCACCGACGGTGCGTAGGCCGCGGCCGAGGCCAGCACGTCGTCGGCCTCGAGACCGGGCGGCACGACGACCACCACGCCGAGCTCCCGCAGCACCTCGACGGCGCTGCGCAGCTGGTCCTCCAGCGTGTGCGGCTTGGGCGCGCGGTGCGCCTTGTACGACGGCCAGCGCTCCCGCCGCACGCTGGCGTCCGGGTCGTCGAACCCGACCACGAGGGCGTCCGCGCAGACCCGGTCCACCGCCGCGACGAGGTGCGACAGCAGCCCCCGCACCGCCCACATCGGCCGCCCGTCGGGGGTGCGGAAGCCCGTGCGCGCGGACGCGTGGAAGCTGCGGTGCAGCAGGGAGTTGCCGTCGACGGCGAGCAGCGTGCGGGTCATGTCCCCCCTAGGGTGTCACGACCTTCCCCCGCCGCGGCCTGGGGCGCCGGGCATCGGTGACATCGACGAAACACGGACAACCTACGCTCGGCGGCATGACGTCCCCGGCCTCCGCCGCACCCCTGGAGACGCCGTCGCTGACCGACCTCACCGCCGCCGAGCTGGCGGCCCTCGTCGCCACCCGCCAGGTCTCGGTCGTCGAGGTCGTGCAGGCCCATCTCGCCCGGGCCGGCGACGCGGAGCCCTGGGTCCGCGCGCTCGTGCACCTCGACCGCGACGACGTCCTCGACCAGGCCCGTCGTCTGGACGTACGACGGGCGGAGGGCCGCGACCTCGGCGCGCTGGCCGGCGTGCCCGTCGTGGTCAAGGACAACGTCGACGTCCGCCGGCAGGTGACCAGCTGCGGGTCGAAGGCGCTCGGCACGGTGGCCCGGGTCGACGCGGACCTGGTCCGGCGGCTCCGCCGGGCCGGGGCGGTGGTCCTCGGCCGGGCCAACATGGACGAGCTCGCGATGGGCGCCTCCACCCAGACCTCGGCCTACGGCCGCACCCACAACCCGCACGACGTGCGGCGCAGCGCCGGCGGCAGCAGCGGCGGCTCCGCCGCGGCCGTCGCCGCCCACGAGGCGCCGCTTTCCGTCGGCACGGACACCGGCGGCAGCGTCCGCGAGCCCGCGGCGCAGTGCGGCGTCGTCGGCATGGCTCCCTCGCCCGGGCTGGTGCCGATGCGGGGCGTGGTGCCGTTCGCGCCCGGCCTCGACCGGGCCGGCCCGCTGGCGCGCACCGTGACCGACGCCGCGTTGCTGCTGAGCGTGCTCGGCGACCGTCCCCGGCTCGCGTCCGCCACCGCCGACCCCGACGTGCGCGGGCTGCGCGTCGGGGTCGTCGAGGAGCTGCGGGGCGGTCGCAACCAGGTCGGCGTGCTGGGCCGGCTCGACGCGGTCGTCGCCACCCTGCGTGACCTCGGGGCGCAGGTCGTCCCCGTCTCGGCCCCCGCGGCGGGACGGGCGCTGGCGACGTACATGACCGTCACGTCGGCCGCGAGCGTCCCGGTGCTCGCGCCGTACGTCCGCAGCGGGCTGGCCGGCGCGGAGGTCGAGCGGCGCTACGCCTGGGGCCTGGAGCTGCTGCGGGAGATCCCCAGCCCGCTGGAGGTGGCGCAGGTCGCCCAGCAGATCCTGCACACCCAGGTCACCGAGGCGCTGTCGGGCGTGGACGTGCTGCTGTCGCCGACGATGCCGACCACGGCGCCGATGCTGGAGGGGCACACGTCGCCCGAGCACCTCGCGGACCCGCTGGCCGCGCCGTACACCGACTGCTGGACCGTGGTCGCGAACCTGGTCGGGCTGCCGGCGCTCTCGCTGCCGAGCGGCCGCTCGGCCGACGACGGGATGCCGGTCGGCACCATGCTGATGAGCCGGCCGCGGACCGACCACGTGCTGCTGCGGGTGGCGGCGGCGCTCGAGGCGGCGGGCGTCGACGCTGCCTGAGACGGGCTGGACGGGACCGCCACTCAGGAGCCGCACGGAGAGCCGGTCGGGGGCGGGTGGTGGTCCGCCCCCGACCGGCTCTGCCGTTGGCTCGCGGGAGTGTTACCCGTCCGTGACCTTCCCACACCTCGGACCGCGGTGGCGAGGGGGTTGCGGGAAGTTAGGTATGCCTCACATAATTTAGGTCCGCCTTACCTCGTCGCACCGGGAGCCCGCCGTGATCGTCTGCCACTGCCGCGTGGTCTCCGACCGCGCCGTCGCGGGCGCGCTGCGCGACGGGGCGCGCTCGCTCGCCGCCGTCTGCCGGTCCACCGGCGCCGGCCAGGACTGCGGCGCGTGCGTCTTCTCCCTCAAGCGGCTCGTGTGTGAGCACGGCTCCGCCCTGGTCCCCGCGTCCCCGGAGGTCGACGTTGCAGCCAGCTAGTCCGCGCGTCGTCGAGCTGCTCAACCAGGCGCTGACCTTCGAGCTCACCGTGACCAACACCTACTTCCTGCACGCCCGGATGCTCGACAACTGGGGGCTCGGCCGGCTCGGCAAGGTGTTCTACGACCTCTCGATCGACGAGATGAAGGACGCCGACGCCCTGATCAACCGGATCCTGATGTTCGAGGGGCACCCCAACCTGCAGAGGCTCGGCTCGATCGCCGTGGGGGAGACCCCGGAGGAGATGCTGCGGCTCGCGCTCGCCAGCGAGAAGGCCGCGGTCGAGCAGTTCAACGCCGGCGCCCAGGAGTGCCACGACCTCGGCGACCACGGCACGGCCGCGGTCTTCGAGGAGATGGTCCGCGACGAGGAGCGGCACGCGGACTGGTTCGAGAGCCAGCTCGACGCGATCGACCGGGTGGGCCTCCAGCAGTACCTCGGTCAGCAGGTCGTCACCGAGACCCCGTAGCGGCTCGCTCAGGCCCACTGGTCCACGTAGGCCACCACCCGGTTCAGCAGGGACGTCGCCTGCACCAGCTCCACCGGCGG
>DASTGV010000200.1:0-4401 GCA_035718765.1 Nocardioidaceae bacterium | reverse complement strand
GGCGCCCAGCTCGGCCCGCTCGACCAGAGCCTGCTCAGCGGCACGCTGAACGCCCAGGCCCGCCCGGCGGCGGGCGCGATCGACGTGACCGCCCTCGACCTGCACGTCCTGCCCGCGGCGGCCCAGGCCGGCCTCGAGCCGCTGAGCGTCCAGGTGGGCCGGTCCTCCTGCGGCCCCGGCGGGGTCCGACCGGCGGTGGTCGAGCGCGCGGCACCGGCCAGCCCCAAGCCGCGCGCCCGGCCGCACGTGGTGCCGACCCGGGTCACGGCCGGACTGGCCGGCGGGGACCGGCACGACGGTCGCAGTGACCTCCTGGGCGCCCTCGGTGCGCTGTCCCTGGTCGCCACCGGAGCCGGCTACGCGGACTACCGGCGGCGGCTGGCCCGGTCCGGACGATGAGCGAGCAGGACCGGCGGGAGGCGCGGCGCCTGGGGTTCCGGACGTCGGCGCTGGTCGTGGTCGCGGGTCTGCTGGCGATCTGGTTCCTGCTGCCCGGTCGGGCGCCCGCCGGCCCGGCGTACGGCGAGATGAGCGCCAGCGCCCCGCGGCGGCTCCAGATCAAGGCGATCGGCGTGGACGCCCGCGTGGTGCCGGTGCCGGTCGGCGCCGACGCCGTGCTCGACCCGCCGGCCGACTACCACGAGGTCGGCTGGTGGGACGCCAGCGCCCGGCCCGGCGCCGGCCGCGGCCAGACCGTCGTCACCGGCCACACCGTGCACACCGGCGGCGGTGCGATGGACCGGATCGGCCGGCTGCGACCGGGCCAGAAGGTCGACGTGGTGACCCGCCGGGGGACGATGCGCTACCGCGTGCAGCGGGTCCGCGTGCTCAGCCAGGCCGCCCTCGCCCGGGACGCGGTCCGGCTCTTCGGCCAGCGTGGCGGCTCGGGCCGCCTGGTGCTGGTGTCGTGCACGGGCTGGAACGGCTCGTCCTACGACAGCAACGTCGTGGTCCTGGCCTCGCCGCTCGGCGTGCCACCGGGCCCCTAGGGGGGCCATGCCTAGCCCGGGAACGTCGGCGTCCCGAGGCCGGGCTCGATGCTGGTGCCGGTCCAGCGGCCCGAGGCGGCCAGCGAGAACATCTGGCCGCCGGCGGTGCGGATGTACAGCGGGGACCCGATCGACGGTGACGTCACCAGCCGGACCGCCTGGTCGCGGAACAGCTCGGCGTCCGTGCTGAGGTCCTCGGGCGTGGAGGACCCGTCGATCTTCACGATCAGCACCTGCGAGGTGCCGTCGCTCGGCCGGGAGAGCACCGCGAGGCTGCCGGGCGTGCGCCAGGCGAGGTCGCGGATGCTGTTCGCGTCGGCACCCTCGAGCGGCAGCGGCCGGGCCGGGAGCACCGAGCGGACCCGGCCCTTGGCGTCCCGCTCGACGCGGGAGACGACCAGGCGGTCCTGGCCGCCCTCCCGGACCTGGGCGACGATCCGGGTGCCGTCGCGGCTGAGCACGAAGCGGACCACCTCCCGGCCGGTGAGCCCGGGGGCCGTGACCGGTGCGGCCTCCCCCGCGCGGACCACGGACAGGCGGGCGCCGGAGCGGGTCCGGTCGACCAGCCACATCTGGCCGTAGAGGTCGTACGCCGGTCGCAGCACGCTCGTGCCGCCGGAGTACACGGTCTGCACGTCGGCCGCCGTCGCGGGGCCGCCGGAGGACCGGTCCTTGTCCGCCTCGAGGACCCGGGTGCCGTCCCCGGTGACGCCCGCGACGTGCTGCGCGGGCAGGTCGACCGCGAGCGAGCGCAGCCCCAGGGCGAGCGAGCCGAAGGGCCCGCTGACCCGGCGCTCCTGGTCGCCCGTCAGCGAGACGACCCGGCCGTCGCGGACCCCGAACAGGGCCGTGGAGGCCCAGGCCAGGGCCGGGTCGTACTCGGACCACTGGGTCACCCCGACGTCGGCGCCGGCGCCGGGCAGGTCGACCGGGGTGCCGGCCACGGTCACCCGGATCCGCTCCACCCCCGCGATCTGCCCGAGCGTCCAGGCCAGCTGGGCGAAGAGCCGGTTGCGCTGGCTGTCGTCGACGTCGAGCACCTGGTCGGACAGCGGCACCTCCGCCGTACCGTCGCGGGAGACCGGCACGGAGAGACCGTCCAGCCGGGTGCCCCGGGGCACGAAGCTGCCCTCGACGCCGTCGAGGCTCGGCGGCGGCCGCTGCAGCAGGGCGGAGACCAGCAGCGTGGGGGCCTGGAGGCCGCGGGGCACGTAGACCGGCTCCGGGACGAGGGTCTGCCCGGACTTGTCGAAGAAGTACAGGAAGTACTGCTGGTACTGCGTGTCGAAGTGGGTCAGCGGGATGACCAGGCGGTTCAGCGGCCGGCTGATCCGCCACTCCCCACCGTCCTTGACCAGGTGCAGCACGACGTCCATGCCGCGACCGCGGGTCGGGTCGCCCAGCCAGGTGCCGCGGTCGTCGAGCGCCGCCACGTCCCCGAGGTGCAGGCGGACATCGCCGTCCGGGAGGCTGGTCAGGAAGTGGCTGCCGTAGACGAGCGTGCCGCGCTCGGGCACCCACCCGGGGCGGCTGTCGGAGGTGAGGAACTGCCGGGCCACCGACGTGTTCAGCGGGGTGGCGGTCATCGCCTTGAGCCAGTTGTCGACCAGCGGCACCGGCTCGCTGCCCTTCTTCGGGCCACCGGGCGTGTAGTCGACGAGGGTCTCGCTGTCGGCCTGGTCCTCGGCGGTCACCGACCGCACCGCACCCTCGCGCGGCAGGCTCACGCAGCCGCTCAGCGCCATCGCCAGCAGGGCCAGGACGGCGACGAGCACGCGCCGCGGGGTCACGGGGTGCCAGCCTTGCGGCCCGCCACGCGCCCGTTCGAGCGTGGCTCCGCCGTGGCGTACCGGTCGCCGACCTGCCCCAGGCCGGCGTCCTCCGGCACCAGGGGCAGCGGGCTGCTGCCGATCCGGTCGCCGGCCCGGCGGGGCAGGGTGAGCCGGAACTGGGAGCCGCCGCCGGGCACGCCCCACGCCTGCAGCCAGCCACCGTGCAGGTGCGCGTCCTCCAGGGAGATCGAGAGGCCCAGCCCGGTGCCGCCGGTGGTGCGGGCGCGCGCCGGGTCGGCGCGCCAGAACCGGTTGAACACCATCGCGGCGTCGCCGGGTCGCAGGCCGACCCCGTGGTCGCGCACGGCCAGCGCGGTGGCGTCCTCGTTGGACTCGACGTAGACGACCACGTCCTTGCTCTCGGCGTAGTCGATCGCGTTGGTGACCAGGTTCCGCACGATCCGCTCCACCCGGCGCGGGTCCACCTCGGCCACGCACGGCCGCGACCCGGCGCGTACGACGACCTCGGTGCCGCGCCGCTCGGCCAGCGCCCGCGTCGACTCGACCACCCGGTGGGCCAGGTCCACGAGGTTGACGTCCTCGAGGTCGAGCACCGCGGCGCCGGCGTCGAACCGGCTGATCTCCAGCAGGTCGCTGAGCAGCATCTCGAAGCGGTCGAGCTCGTTCTGGAGCAGCTCGGCGGCCCGGGCGGTCGGCGGGTCGAACCGGTCGCGCGCGTCGTGCAGCACGTCCCCGGCCATCCGGACCGTGGTCAGCGGGGTGCGCAGCTCGTGGGACACGTCGGAGACGAACCGGCGCTGCACCCGGGAGAGCTCCTCGAGCTGCCGGATCTGCTTCTGCAGGCTGGCCGCCATCTGGTTGAACGAGGTGCCGAGCCGGGCGATGTCGTCGTCGCCCCGCACGTGCATCCGCTCCTCCAGCCGGCCGGACGCCAGCCGCTCGGCCACCCGGCGGGCCAGCCGGACCGGTGTGACGACCTGCCGCGTGACCAGCCAGGTCAGGCCGCCGACCAGCACGAGCAGCAGGGCGCCGCCGGTGACGAGGGCGCGCCCGACGAGGGTGAGGGTCTCCTGCTGCTCGGTCATCGGGAACAGGTAGTAGAGGGTGTACGTCCCGCCGTCGGCCGGCAGGGTCACCTGCGACCCGGTCACCACGCCGGGCACCGCCACCTTCCCGCTGCCGGGGGCGTAGCGGATGGTCGCGTAGGTGTAGGACGTCTTGGTGGTGCGGCTCTGCTCGACGGTGCTGCGCAGCGAGGCCGGGATGCTGTCGCTCAGCACCCCGGGGGTGTTGCTGGTCCCCGGTCCGGCGGCCACCCCGGAGCTGGACCCGGCGATCGGGCCGGTCAGCACGATCTCGTAGCCCTGCACCGACCCGCGGGACACCAGGGTCGAGACGAGCTGGGTGAGCTGGGTGCTGGCGTCGAACTCGTTGCCGCTGGCGGCCGACAGCCGGCGCTGCGCCTCGGCGGTCGCCCGGCTGGTCTCGTCGACGGAGGACTCGGTCTTGCTGTGCACCAGCCCGTCGGTGATCTGCTGGAGCAGCACCCAGCCGACCAGCGAGACCACCACGGCGGACAGCAGCAGGGTGCTGATGACCACGCGGGCCTGGATGGAGCG
>DASTGV010000199.1:0-6863 GCA_035718765.1 Nocardioidaceae bacterium | reverse complement strand
CCGACGGCGCTGCAGCCGTACCTGCGCGGGCGCGAGGTCCTGGAGCCGGTCGTTGGCTGACGTCAACGGCTTCTTCCCGCGACTGGTCGCGCTCGACATCGACGGGACGCTGTTCGCCAACGAGCCGTCGACCGGCCTGGTCGAGGAGACCGTCAGCCCGGAAGTCGTGGCCGCGGTCCGGCGGGCGTACGCCGCGGGGGCGCACGTCGTGCTGGCCACCGGCCGCTCGACGTTCGGCATCACGCACGTGTGGGACCAGCTCGGGCTGCCGCTGAACGGTGCCCAGGTCCTCGCGGTGGCCAGCAACGGGTCGGTGACCTTCCGCTACCCACCCGTCGAGGTGCGCTCGACCGTCACCTTCGACGCGAGCGCCATCGTGAGGATGCTGATGGCGGAGGTGCCGCACGCCGCGGTCGCGGTCGAGGAGGTGGGCGTCGGCTACCGGCTCAACCGGCCGTTCCCCGACGGCGAGATCACCGGCGAGATGCGGCTGGAGAGCGTCGAGGAGCTGGTGGCCGAGCCAGTCACCCGGGTGATCATCCGCGACCCGCACTCCTCGGAGGAGGAGTTCGTCGAGCTGGCCGAGAAGCTCGGCCTGTCCGGCACCAACTACTTCATCGGCTGGACCGCCTGGCTGGACATCGCGCCCGAGGGCGTCTCGAAGGCGTCCGCCCTCGCCGATGTCGCCACCGAGCTCGGCGTCGCTCAGGCGGACGTGCTGGCGATCGGCGACGGCCGCAACGACATGGAGATGCTGCGCTGGGCCGGCCGGGGCGTGGCCATGGGGCAGGCGCCGCTGGAGGTGCAGGAGGCGGCCGACGACGTCACCGAGACGGTCGCCAACGACGGGGTCGCCCGCGAGCTGGCGCGCTGGTTCCCGCGCCGATGACGACGGTCCGCGTCGCCACCGCCGCCGACGTGCCCGTGGTCGCCGGCCTGCGCCGGGCGTGGACCGAGGAGAACGCCGGCGGGACGGTCGAGGACCCGTCGTTCGAGGCGGTGTTCGCGGACTGGTTCGAGCGGGAGGCCGGTCAGCGGGTGACCTGGCTGGCCGAGGACGGCGACCGGGCCGTCGGGATGCTCAACATGCTGGTCTTCACCCGGATGCCGCGGCCGTCCGCCGCGGACGCGCCCGCGCACCCGGGACGCTGGGGCTACGTCGCCAACGTGTACGTCGTCCCGGGTGACCGGGACCGCGGCGTCGGGCGGCTGCTCCTCGACGCCGTCACGGCCCACGCCGACGAGCAGGGGTTCGCCCGGCTGGTGCTCAGCCCCAGCGAGCGGTCCGTGCCGTTCTACGAGCGGGCCGGGTTCGCGCCCGCCACGTCGCTGATGCTCCGCCCGGGTCGGTAGCCTCGGGTGGTGCTGAAGCTCGTCGCGACCGACCTCGACGGCACGCTGCTGCACACCGACGGCACCGTCACCGAGCGCACCCGGGCCGCACTCACCGCGGTGGAGTCGCTCGGCGTCACCGTCGTGTTCGTCACCGGCCGGCCGGTGCGCTGGATGGAGCCGCTCTGGGAGCACGTCGGCGACCACGGGCTGGCGGTCTGCTCCAACGGCGGCATCGTCTACGACGTGGCGGCGCACGGGGTGCGCAGCGCCCGGCCGATCCCGCCGGACGTGGGGCTGCAGGTCGCGGGCCTGCTGCGCGAGGCGATGCCGGGCACGGCGTTCGCCGTGGAGAGCACCACCGGCTTCGGCCGGGAGCCGGAGTTCCTCCCCCGGCACGAGCCGCCGCCCGGGACCCGGGTCGGGGAGCTCGAGAAGATCTTCGACGACGGCACGGTCAAGCTGCTCGCCCGCCACGAGGAGCGCGGTCCCGAGGAGTTCTGGGCGGAGACCGAGGCCCTGGTCGGGCACCTGGTCACCACCACCTGGTCCTCGACGGGCGCGCTGGTGGAGATCAGCGGCCCCGGCGTCACCAAGGCCAGCACGCTGGCCCTGCTGTGCGAGGAGCTGGGCGTGGCCCCGGACGAGGTGGTCGCCTTCGGGGACATGCCCAACGACCTCGCGATGCTCCGGTGGGCCGGCACGTCGTACGCCATGGCCAACGCACACCCGAGCGTGGTCGCGCTCGCCGACCGGCAGGCGCCCTCCCACGAGGACGACGGGGTCGCCGCCGTCCTCGAGGAGCTGTTCGGGCTCTAGCCGGTCAGGACCCCTGGGCGAGCAGCGCCACGTGCTGCCAGTCGTTCCAGGTCTCGAGCCGCGACTCGTAGTCGGCGGTGGCGATGCCCAGCGGCGCCTCGCCGAAGAACACCCGCAGCGGCGGCTCGTCGGCGTCCACCACCTGCAGGACGGCGGCCGCGCTCGCGGCCGGGTCGCCGGGGGCGGCGGTGCGGGAGGCGCGCCACTGCTGGGCCTTCTCGCGGAAGTCGTCGTAGACGGCCAGCGGCTCGGAGTGCGCGGCCGAGCTGCCGCTCCAGTCGGTGGAGAACCCGCCGGGCTCGATGAGCGTGACCTTGATGCCGAAGTCGGCGACCTCCTGGGCCAGCGCCTGGCTGAGGCCCTCCAGCGCCCACTTCGAGGCGTGGTACATGCCCACCATCGGGAACGCCGAGATGCCGCCGATCGACGAGACCTGGAGGAGGTGGCCGCCGCCCTGCGCCCGCAGGAACGGCAGCGCCGCCTGGGTGACCCACAGGGCGCCGAACAGGTTGGTCTCCATCTGGTTGCGGGCGTCGGCCTCGCTGAGCTCCTCGACCATGCCGAAGTGCCCGTAGCCGGCGTTGTTGACGACCACGTCGAGGCGGCCGAAGTGCTCGTGCGCCCGGGCCACGGCCGCGAAGTCGGCGTCCCGGTCGGTGACGTCGAGCGCGAGCGGGAGCACCGCGTCGCCGTACTTCTCGCTCAGGTCCTTCAGGCTGTCCACGTTGCGGGCGGTGGCCGCGACCTTGTCGCCGCGCTCCAGGGCGGCGACCGCCCACTCGCGGCCGAAGCCACGGCTCGTGCCGGTGATGAACCAGGTCTTCTGTGTCATAGGTGGCACAGCGATGCGCGGTGGTGAGGTATTCCGACGGCCTCGCCGCGGACCGGGCGCGCCCCCTTTCGAAAACGGCGTTTCCGCGACAGACTCGGCCCTGTCCGGAAGTGATCCAGTTCACTTCCAGCCCTTCCTTCGGAGGTCGGTGGATGTCAGCTCAGGACCCGGTCGGGGCGGCCCGCGAGGCCCTCACGGCCCTCGCCTCGACGGTGCTGCGGGTGCGCAACGAGTACGGCGACACGCTCGGCGTACGCCGGCTGACGGCGGACGTCGACCGGCTCGCGGAGTCCTTGGACAACCTCGGGGAGCCGCAGCCCGGGCACCGTCCCTCGGTGGACCCCGACGAGATGGTGCTGATCCCGGACGACCCGTACGACGAGAGCATGTGGCAGGACGCCCAGTCCGAGACGCAGCACGCCCAGTGATGGCCCAGTGAGCACGGGGGTCCGCAGCTCTGGTCGCGCGCGCCTGCAGGAGAGGACTCTCCGCCAGGACCGGTGGTGGCTCTACCCGGCCGTCACGTTCACCGTCTTCCTGGCCTTCGTCGTCTACGCGACGTGGCGCGCCTTCGCCGGCCACGACTACTACTCGGCGCCGTACCTCTCGCCGTTCTACTCGCCCTGCCTCACCACGTCGTGCGTGGAGGGGTCCTCGGACTTCGGGCAGCCGTTCAGCTGGTGGCAGCTCTCGCCGGCCCTGCTGATCCTGATCTTCCCGCTCGGCTTCCGGATGAGCTGCTACTACTACCGCAAGGCCTACTACCGGTCGTTCTGGCTGAGCCCGCCGGCCTGCGGCGTCGCCGAGCCGCACGCGAAGTACTCCGGCGAGACCCGGCTCCCGCTGATCCTCAACAACGTGCACCGCTACTTCTTCTACGCCGCGGTGCTCGTCGCGCTGATCCTCACCTACGACGCGGTGGTCCTCGGCTTCCGCGACGAGAGCGGCGACTGGGGGCACATGGGTCTCGGCTCGCTGGTGCTGCTCGCGAACGTCGTGCTGATCTGGCTCTACACGCTGGGCTGCCACTCGTGCCGGCACGCGGTGGGCGGTCGGCTCCGGCACTTCTCCAAGCACCCGGTGCGCTACCGCGCCTGGACGCTGGTGTCGAGGCTCAACGCCCGGCACGCCCGCTACGCCTGGCTCTCGCTGTTCTCGGTGGCGATCGCCGACCTGTACGTCTACCTGCTCGCCATCGGCGCCATCTCGGACCCGAGGTTCTTCTGAATGACCGACAGCACTGACCAGCGGCACCCGATGACGGGCAACCGGATGGATCCCGGCAGGGCTCCGTCCGAATCTTGGCAAGGCTTCGAGCGGCACGAGTACGACGTCGTGGTGATCGGTGCGGGCGGGGCCGGGCTGCGTGCCGCGATCGCCGCCCACGACGCCGGGGCCCGGGTCGCGATCGTCTGCAAGTCCCTGCTGGGCAAGGCGCACACGGTGATGGCCGAGGGCGGGATCGCCGCCTCGATGGGCAACGTGTACCCGGACGACAACTGGAAGGTGCACTTCCGCGACACCATGCGTGGCGGGAAGATGCTCAACAACTGGCGGATGGCGCAGCTGCACGCGCAGGAGGCCCCCGAGCGGGTCCTCGAGCTCGAGGAGTGGGGCGCGCTGTTCGACCGCACCCCCGACGGGCTGATCTCCCAGCGCGACTTCGGCGGGCACCGCTACGCGCGTCTCGCGCACGTCGGCGACCGCACCGGCCTGGAGATGATCCGCACCCTGCAGCAGCGGGCCGTCGCGCTCGGCATCGACGTGTTCATGGAGTGCACGGTCACCGACATCCTCAAGGACGGGGGCCGGGTCTCCGGCGCGTTCGGCTACTGGCGCGAGACCGGCCGGTTCGTGGTCTTCGACTCGCCGTCCGTCGTGCTCGCCACCGGTGGCATCGGGAAGTCCTACCAGGTCACGTCGAACTCCTGGGAGTACACCGGCGACGGGCACGCGCTCGCGATGAAGGCCGGCGCCTCGCTGATCAACATGGAGTTCGTGCAGTTCCACCCGACCGGGATGGTCTGGCCGCCGTCGGTGAAGGGGATCCTGGTCACCGAGTCGGTGCGCGGTGACGGCGGGGTGCTGAAGAACTCCGAGGGCGAGCGGTTCATGTTCAACTACATCCCCGAGTTCTTCAAGAAGGAGACGGCCGACAGCATCGAGGAGGCCGAGGGCTGGTACACCGACAAGAAGAACCACCGCCGCCCGCCCGAGCTGCTGCCCCGCGACGAGGTCGCCCGCGCGATCAACTCCGAGATCAAGGCCGGCCGCGGGTCACCGCACGGCGGCGTCTTCCTCGACATCGCCTCGCGGCGCGACGCCGACTTCATCCGCCGCCGGCTGCCCTCGATGTACCACCAGTTCAAGGAGCTCGCGGACGTCGACATCACCGCCGAGCCCATGGAGGTGGGCCCGACCTGCCACTACGTGATGGGCGGCGTCGAGGTCGACCCGGACACCGAGGAGAGCATCGTCCCCGGCCTGTACGCCGCCGGCGAGGTCGCGGGCGGCATGCACGGCTCGAACCGGCTCGGCGGCAACTCCCTGTCGGACCTGCTGGTGTTCGGCCGCCGGGCCGGTCACAACGCGGCGTACGCCACCCACCGGCTCAAGGGCCGGCGGCCCACCGTCCACGAGGAGGACGTGAAGGCCGCCGCGGCGCAGGCCCTGGCGCCGTTCGAGATCGACGGCGGGGAGAACCCGTACACCATCCAGAAGGACCTGCAGGACGTCATGCAGCGGCTGGTCGGGATCATCCGCAAGGCGGGGGAGCTCGAGGAGTCGCTGAAGGAGATCGACAGGCTCAAGGAGCGGGCCAAGAAGCTCGCGGTCGAGGGGCACCGGCAGTACAACCCCGGCTGGCACCTCGCCATCGACCTCACGAACATGCTCGTGGTCTCCGAGTGCATCGCGAAGGCCGCGCTCGAGCGCGAGGAGTCCCGCGGCGGGCACACCCGCGACGACTTCCCGGGTCCCAGCGACGAGTGGGGCAAGGTCAACCTGGTGCTGACCCTGGCCGGCGGCGACTTCGCGTCCCCGGTCGAGCTGAGGCACCAGCCGCTGCCCGTCATGCCCGGTGACCTCAGGTCCCTGTTCGAGGAGTCATAGCCCATGACCTACGACCTGAACATGCGCGTCTGGCGCGGTGACCGCAGCGGCGGCGAGCTGGGCGACTACACCGTCGAGGTCGAGGACGGTGAGGTCGTGCTCGACGCGATCCACCGGCTGCAGGCCACCCAGGCCGGCGACCTCGCGGTGCGCTGGAACTGCAAGGCCGGCAAGTGCGGCTCGTGCAGCGCGGAGATCAACGGCCGGCCCCGGCTGATGTGCATGACCCGGCTCTCGGACTTCGAGCCCAGCGAGACGATCACCGTCACCCCGGTGCGGGCCTTCCCGGTGATCCGCGACCTGGTGACCGACGTGTCCTTCAACTACGAGAAGGCGAAGCAGGTGCCGGCGGCCAAGCTCACCCCCCGCGACCGGGACGGCAAGCGCCGGATGATGCAGCAGGACGTGGAGCGCGGGCAGGAGTTCCGCAAGTGCATCGAGTGCTTCCTGTGCCAGAACGTCTGCCACGTCGTACGCGACCACGAGGAGAACAAGCAGGCCTTCGCCGGCCCGCGGTTCTTCCTCCGGTACGCCGAGCTCGACATGCACCCGCTCGACACCAACGACCGCCGCAAGCTCGCCCAGGACGCCGCCGGGCTCGGCATGTGCAACATCACCAAGTGCTGCACCGAGGTCTGCCCGGAGGGCATCCACATCACCGACAACGCGATCATCCCGATGAAGGAGCGCGTCGTGGACCGCAAGTACGACCCGGTCACCTGGCTGGGCTCGAAGATCCGCCGGCGCGACCCCCGCGACGAGGTCTAGG
>DASTGV010000198.1:0-3868 GCA_035718765.1 Nocardioidaceae bacterium | reverse complement strand
GCGCTCGTGCGGGAGCTCGCGAAGTCCGGTGACACGCGTGCCGCGTTGCGGCAGTTCGAACGGATGGACCGCACGTTGCGTCGTGAGCTCGACGTGGCCCCGAGTCCCGAGGTGGCGGGGCTCCGGGAGCAGCTGGTCCGGCGGCTCGGCGACGCCGGAGCGATCAGCCCTGCGGACCTGGGGCGCCTGGAGCAGGAGATCCGGTTCTGCCGCACCCCGGACGGCATCACGCTGGCCTACGCGAGCTCGGGCGAGGGGCCGCCGCTGGTGAAGGCGGCCAACTGGCTCACCCACGTCGACCACGACTGGCACAGCCCGGTCTGGCGGCACTGGCTCACCGAGCTGTCCCGTCGTCACCGCCTCATCCGGTACGACGTGCGCGGAGGCGGCCTGTCCGACTGGGACATCCCTCCAGCGACGTTCGACGACTTCGTCAGCGACCTGGAGACGGTGGTCGACCAGGCCGGCCTCGACCGGTTCCCCCTGCTGGGGATCTCGCAGGGGGCGGCCGTGGCGGTCATGTACGCCGCACGTCACCCGGACCGGGTCAGCCGGCTGGTGCTCTACGGCGGCTACGCCCAGGGCACGGCCGTCCGGGCTCGGACCGAGGACCAGCGGCGCAAGCACCAGCTCGAGCTCGACCTGATGCATCTCGGCTGGGGCCAGGACGAGCCGACGTTCCGTCAGTTCTTCACCACGCAGTTCATGCCCGGCGGTTCGAGAGAGCTCTGGGATGCCTTCAACGACCTCCAGTTCAAGACGAGCTCGCCCGAGAACGCCGCGCACGTGCTCAAGGTGAACGGTCGGGTGGACATCGTCGACACCGCACCGAAGGTGAAGGCACCCACACTGGTGCTGCACGCGCGGGACGACCGTCGGCCGCCCCTGGAGCAGGGTCGGCTGCTGGCCTCGCTCATCCCGAACAGCCGCTTCGTCGTACTCGAGAGCTCGAACCACATCCTGCTCGCGGACGAGCCGGCGTGGTCGGTGTTCCTCACCGAGGTGGAGGACTTCCTCTGCTCCTGAGCCGTGCGGCAGCCCAGGGGACTAGGTCAGTGCGCCGGTCACCGTCGCGAGGGCGACGTAGGTGCCGGCTCCGGCGCAGAGGACGACCAGGATGCTCCGTCCGCGTGCGGCGACCGCGAGCGCGACAGCCAGGGCGACGACCGCGACCGGCACGGCCCAAGGGATCGAACGGTCCTGGTGGTGCAGCGCGCCGCGGACCGTGACGGCCGAGAGGACCGAGACCCCTGCCCAGCCGGCGGCCCTGGAGACCGCCTCGGGGACGCGCGCCGCGCCCAGGAGCGGGAGCAGGCGGTAGGCGAGGCTTCCGGCGCCCACGAGGAGCAGCGCCACCAGGGTCGTCATGATGCCCTCCGGTGCACGAGTGCGGCCGCGCCGGCCCCTGCTGCCGCGGCCAGCGCGAGCGCGAGGCCACCGTCCATGCCCGCGGTGGCAGCCGCGACGCCCGTCGCCGCCGTGCCGGCGGCGAGTCCAGGACGGGTCCGTAGCTGCGGCACCACCATCGCCCCGAGCGTCATGGTCGGCAGGAGAGTGGCGACCGGGACGTCCTGGACCCAGCCGCCCAGGAGCACACCCATGGTGACGAACGCGGGCCATGCGAACCACAGGGTGAGGCCGGCTCCGAAGTAGAACCGGCGGCGGACGGCGGCGCTGTCGGAGGGATGGTTGTGGGTCAGGCCCCAGGTGGCATCGGTGAGCATCGCGGCGGCAGCGACCCTCGACCGTGCAGAGGCGGTGCGCCAGTGTGGTGCCAGGGAGGCGGCGTAGGCGACCATCCTGGCGTTGATCAGCAGGCCCACGACTGCAGCGCCCAGCACACCGGTGCCGTGCTGCAGCACGTCGAGCACAGCGAGGTGCGCGGCGCCTCCGTAGACCGTCCAGGTCGACAGCCATGCGGCCACGGGGTTGTCACTCGCTGCGACGGCGGCTCCGACCAGCAGTCCGAAGGGCGCGTAGACGACCAGCATCGGCGCCATCGCGCGCACCCCTTCCAGCACCTCGTCCCGTTGACGGGCGACGACGACGGTCTGGCTCATCCCGGCCTCCTCAGCTGCATCGACAGGCCAAGGCTGCAGGCGCCGGCTTCCCGGATCCTTCTCCCCGGGCCACCCGCAGCGGTGGTTCGAGGAAGGTGTCGGGAAGGCGGCTGCTGGGGGCGTCCTGCCCAGCCGTCAGCCGGGCAGTGAGCCGCGCTCAGCCGTGCCGGTGGATGTGGTCGACGATGGCCTTCTCGATGTGGTCGAGGTCGCGGGCGTCGGGAAGGTGGACCCTGCCGTCGAGTGGCACGAGGGTGGCGTCCGGGAGCCCGGTGACGAGGTCGAGGGCTCCCCGGAACGAGATCAGCCGGTCAGCCCGGTAGTGGATCACCAGCGCGGGCGCCCGGACCGACGGCAGGAGCCGGACCACGTCGTGGTCGTACATCGACTCGAGGTAGTCCGCCGCGACGTCGGCGGCCGCCGACTCACGGAAGACGGAGGACAGGTGCCAGGCCGCCTCGTCGCTGGTGCCCGGGCGGTACAGGTCCGCGAGGATCTTCGAGCCGGTGCGCCAGTGGGTCCGGGTGATCCGGACGATCATGTCCCGCATGGCCTTGTCGGTGAACGTGTTCGGGCCGTCCGCGAACGTGCCGAAGAGGACGAGCGAGCTCACCCAGTCAGGACGCCTCGCCGCAAGTGAGACGGCGATGGGGCCCGCCGCCGACATGGCGAGCAGGGAGACCGGTGGGCCGACCGCCTGCACGACGTCAGCCAGCTCCTCGACGCTCGCGTCCAGTCCGTAGTCCGGGACCGGGCCGGGGGAGAGGCCGGTGCCGGCCCGGTCGTACAGGACCAGGGAGACGTCGTCGTCGGCGAGGCGCTCGAGCAGCGACGAGCGCGGGTCCCGCCCCGACGCGATGACGTCCAGGCTGGAGATCCAGCCGAGCAGCACGACCAGCGGCGGTCCGGTCCCCGTGCTGCCGTAGGCGATGACGTTGCCGGACCTGGCGCGCACGTACCTGACGTGGAGACCGGGAAGACCTCGGGGCTGCGGCGCGACGGCGGGCTTCTGGCCTGCCGTCGCCTCCTCGGAGGGGTCCCGCAGCAGCTCGACCTGGATCGCCTGGACGAGCGGGGAGGGCTCGAGGCCGAGCTCCTCACCCAGGTGGTGGCGATAGCTCTGGTACTGCTCCAGCGCCTCCGCCGTCCGGCCGGTCTGGTGGAGGGCGCGCATCAGGGTCGCTCTGGCGCTCTCCCGGAGCGGGTGCTCGGCGACGAAGGGTTCGAGCAGCCGCACCACCTCCGTCGGCCGCCCGCAGACCAGCAGCGCCTCGGCACGACGCTCCACGGCCGTCCAGCGTCCTTCCTCGAGCCGCATCGCCTCGAGGTGCGCGATCTCGGTGTCGGCGAACCTGCCGTAGGCGGGCCCCCGCCACAGGCGGAGGGCCCGGCCGAGGGTGGCGGCCGCCTCCTCCGCAGGCTGGTCGACCGCCTGAGCCAGCAGCTCGTCGAAGACGCCCGCGTCGAGGTCCGAGGGCGACAGGGACAGCTGGTAGCCGCGTTCTCTGGTGAGCAGGACGTCGCGACCGCAGGCCGACCGAAGGCTGTTGCGCAGCTTGAAGACGGTGCTGTGCAGCGATGCCTCGGGGTTCGCCGGGAGCCGGTCATCCCACAGCAGGGTGATCAGCCGGTCAGCGCTCACCACCTGGCCGGCACGGGCGGCGAGTGCCGCCAGGAGGGCAGGCTGACGGGTGCCCGGAAGCGTGACGATCGTGCCTCCGCTCGCAGCGAGCTCGACTTCCCCCAGTACGCACACCAGCACGGGTGGCCCTCCTCGTGCCAGCGTGCTCTTCCCGCTCGTCCGATGT
>DASTGV010000197.1:0-3593 GCA_035718765.1 Nocardioidaceae bacterium | reverse complement strand
GTCCGCCGCGAACACCGGCGCACCGCTGCTCGAGCAGGCCGAGGCGCTCGGCCTGCGTCCGGCCTACGGCTGCCGGATGGGCATCTGCCTGTCCTGCACCTCCCGCAAGAGCGCCGGCACGGTCCGCAACGTCGTGACCGGCGCCGAGTCCTCGCTCCCCGACGAGGACATCCAGATCTGCGTCAGCCAGCCCGTCGGCGACTGCGTCGTCGACCTCTGACCCGAAGGGACCACCATGGACGACACCAAGACCACCCTCACCCCCGAGCAGCTCGACGCGTTCGGCGCCGAGCTGGACGCGATCCGCAGGCGGGTCGTCGCCTCGCTCGGGGACGAGGACGCGACGTACATCCGCAACGTCGTGAAGACCCAGCGCGCCTTCGAGGTCGCCGGCCGCGCGCTGTTCTACCTGCCCCCGGCCTGGCCGCTCGCGGTCGCCGCGCTGTCGGTCTCGAAGATCCTCGACAACATGGAGATCGGCCACAACGTCATGCACGGCCAGTACGACTGGATGGGTGACCCCGCGCTGAACTCGCGGATGTACGAGTGGGACACGATGTGCCCCTCCGAGCAGTGGAAGTACTCGCACAACTACATCCACCACACGTACACGAACATCCTCGGCAAGGACCGCGACATCGGCTACGGGATCCTGCGGATGGACGAGGACCAGGCGTGGAACCCGTACTACCTCGGCAACCCGCTGTACGCCTTCCTGCTCATGGTCTTCTTCGAGTGGGGCGTGCTGCTGCACGACCTGGAGGTCGAGCGGATCGTCGCCGGCGAGCGCACCTGGGCCGACACCCGGCACCTGCACCGCGGCATGATCCGCAAGGTCCGCAACCAGACCCTCAAGGACTACGTGCTGTTCCCCGCGCTCACCGGGCCGCTGTTCCCGCTGACCTTCGCCGGGAACCTGACCGCGAACCTGGTCCGCAACGTGTGGACCTTCGGGATCATCTTCTGCGGCCACTTCCCGGCCGGCGTCGCGACGTTCACCGAGGAGGAGACCGAGGACGAGTCGCGCGGGCTCTGGTACTACCGGCAGCTGCTCGGCTCGGCGAACATCACCGGCAGCAGGCTCTTCCACGTGATGACCGGGAACCTCTCGCACCAGATCGAGCACCACCTCTTCCCGGACCTCCCGGCCCGCCGCTACCCGCAGATCGCGCCGGAGATACGCGAGATCTGCGAGCGCTACGGGCTGCCCTACAACACCGGTCCGCTGCGCAAGCAGCTCGGCAGCGTGGCGAGGAAGATCGTGCGGCTCGCGCTGCCCCCGAAGAAGACGCGTACGTCGACCGGGCCGGACGTCGAGCTGGCGCCCGCCGCCTAGAGGTATCGCCCTAGAGGTAGCGCCGTGCCCCGAAGTACTCGAAGCCGCGCACCGGGACCGTCCGCACGACGGCCCCGGTGTGCGGCGCCTCGACCATCCGGCCCCGCCCGGCGTACATCGTCACGTGGTGCACCAGCCCGTTCGTCGCGTAGAAGATCAGGTCACCGGGCCGCAGCGAGGCCCGGGTCACGAGCCGCCCGTGCCGCGACTGCGGCAGCGCGTCGCGCGAGATGACCCGGCCGTGCACCCGGTAGTCGACCCAGGTGAGCCCGGAGCAGTCGAGCCCGAAGCCGGACAGCCCGCCCCAGAGGTACGGCAGGCCGCTGAACGACTGGGCCGAGCGCACCAGGTCGCCGCCGGTGCGCGGGCGGGCGGCCGTGCCCCGGGCGTGCACCACGACGGACGCGGAGGCGACCCGGCGGACCGCGCCGAGCGGGGTGCGCACCCGCACCAGCGTCGGGCCACTGGAGACCACCGGGAGCACCGTGCCGTAGCTGACCTCGAGCACCTTGGGGGCGGCGCTCGTGTCGACGCGCAGCCAGGTGGTCCGGCGCACGACGGTGGCGACCGGCCCCGACGCCGGCGGCGTGGCGTAGGTGATCTGGCGCAGCGGGACCCAGCCCGGGTAGCCGCGCGGGTCCTTCGGGCTCGGCTGGTCCGGCACCACGACGTGCGCCCAGGATCCGCGCACGCCGGTCACCACGACCCGCTCGCCGAGCAGCGCCTCGGTGTCGGAGTGGAAGGCGAGGGCGCGGCGCTCGGTCAGCGACATGCCCGCGAGCCAGGCGCGGAACCGGACCGGTGCGGCCAGGGCGGGCGCGTCGACGGCGCGGGGCGCGGACGGCGACTGCCACAGCCGGGCGACGGCCACGCTGACCCAGGCGCTGCGCCCGACGCTCTGCGCCGGTGCGGGCGCCGGCACGACCAGCACGGTGACGAGCAGGGTCAGCAGCGCGGCGAGGCGTCTCACCCGGTCAGTGTCGCCCGGGCCGGGTGCCCGCGTCCCGGGATCCGTCCACACCGGCGGCCCGGTGGTCGGCGAGGCGGGACGAAAGGGATCATGGAGCCATGAAGGACGAGCTGAGCAAGGGCGAGATCCGCAAGGACGCCCTGCAGGACGGCGTCGAGGCCACCGCCACCGCCGTCGGCACCGTGACCACGATCGTCACCACCGCCGTGCGCGACGTCGCACGCGCCGTCGGCGGTCTCGCCACCGAGCTGTTCGAGATCCGCGAGTCGGCCCGTCGCGCCCAGCGCGACCAGGAGGGGACGTCGGCGGACTGACGCTCGACGAGCAGTGGGCCGCCCGCGGGCGAACCACCTCCGGTGGCACGGGTGAGCCATTTTGGTAACGACCCCTTCACCTCCCGTGTCCGGCAGTGTTCTGATGCGGTAGGACATGCCCGGCATGGGACCCGTAGTCGGATGTGCCGGCCGGACGGAGGGAGCCCCGATGACTGGTTCGACACGACGGCTGCGGAGCCGGGCGCGGGACGTCGCCCTCGGAGCGGTGGCGCTCTGCCTCGTCGCGTCGGGGTCCGCCGGAGCCGTCACCTACGCGCCCGGCTCTCCCGGGCTCGGCGACCCGTTCTTCCCCGACGCGGGGAACGGCGGCTACGACGTCTCGCACTACTCCCTGACGCTCGACTACGCCCCCACCGCGAACCAGCTCGCCGGCACGGCGGTGATCACCGCCACCGCGACGCAGAACCTCTCCAGCTTCGACCTCGACCTCCGCGGCTTCACGATCTCCCGGGTGCTCGTCAACGGCACACCGGCCGCGCAGGTGGACCGCTCTGGCCAGGAGCTGGTGGTCACGCCGGGCTCGGGCCTCCGGGCCGGCCGCTCCTTCACCGTCACCGTCGACTACTCCGGCACCCCGACCGTGGTGACCGACCCGGACGGGTCGGTCGAGGGCTGGGTGCCGACCGACGACGGGGCGTTCGTGGTGGGCGAGCCCCAGGGCTCACCGGGCTGGTACCCGGCCAACGACAACCCCCGCGACAAGGCGACCTTCGACTTCAGCGTCTCGGTCCCCGAGGGCCTCACCGTGATGGCGAACGGCGTGCTGGCCTCGAACAAGACGAGCGCCGGCAAGACGACGTGGGTCTGGCAGGAGACCGACCCGATGGCGCCGTACCTCGCGACGGCGACGCTCGGCCGGTTCGACCTGACCGTCTCGAAGATCGGCGGCATCCCGTCGTACGTCGCGATCGACCCGACCCTCCCGAGCGGGAACGTCTTCCGGAAGCTCCCC
>DASTGV010000196.1:0-7230 GCA_035718765.1 Nocardioidaceae bacterium | reverse complement strand
CGACATGCTCCTCGGCGCGCTCCTCGGCGCCGGCGTCCCCGTCGAGGTGGTCGGCCGGGCGGTGCTGGCCGCGGCGACCGCCGCGGGCGCGGGGCCGGGCGACGTGTCCGTCACCGCCGGGACGGCCACCCGGCACGGCTTCGCCGCGACCCGCGCCGACGTGCGGGTCGCCGTCCCGGCCTCGACGGACACCTCCCCCGGTTGCACGCCCGCCGCGGCCGCGACCGCCAGCACGGCGCGGCCGACCACGTCGACCGGGACGCCGGCGCCGAGGAGCGCGCCGAGCAGCATGTCGCCGCTCGCGCCCGAGGACGCGTCGACCCAGCCGATCACGACGTGCCCCGGGGCGCCGCGTTGCGGGCCACGCGGGCGGCGAAGACACCGGCGCCGAAGCCGTTGTCGATGTTCACGACCGTGACGCCGGGCGCGCAGGAGTTGAGCATCGCCAGCAGCGCGGCGAGGCCACCGAAGGACGCGCCGTACCCGACACTGGTGGGCACCGCGACCAGCGGCACCCCGACCAGGCCGCCGACCACGCTCGGCAGGGCGCCCTCCATGCCGGCGACGACGACCAGGCAGTCGGCGGTGACCAGGTCCTCGCGCACGGCGAGCACCCGGTGCAGCCCGGAGACGCCCACGTCGGTGACCTGACGGACCCCGGCGCCGTACACCCGGGCGGTCAGCGCGGCCTCGGCGGCCACCGGGGCGTCGGAGGTGCCCGCGGACACCACGGCGACGGTGCCGCGGGCGGTGGGCAGCGGACCGAGGGTCACGCAGCCGGCGACCCGGTCGAGGACGGCCTCGGGCAGCGCCGCCGCCACCGCGTCCGCCGCCGGCCCGGTCAGCCGGGTGGCGAGCACGGCGCGGTCCGGGTGCGTGTGGTGGAGCGTGCGCAGGATCTCGACGACCTGCTCGGGGGTCTTGCCGGCTCCGTAGACCACCTCGGGGTCACCGGTGCGGGCGGCGCGGTCCGTGTCGAGGCGGGCGTACCCCAGGTCGTGGATGCCGCCGTGCATGCCGTCGTGGATGCCGCCGTGGATGCCGTCGTCCGCCATGCCGGCGAATCTATCTGCCGGGGCACCCTCCGCTCGACTTGACCAACACGCCCTAGGCTCGCAGTCGTGCCCGGAGTCCCGCCCGCCCGCTACGCCTACCTCGGTCCCGAGGGGACCTTCACCGAGCAGGCGCTGCGGTCGCTGCCGGCGGCGGCGCGGGCCGAGCTGCAGCCCTGCGCGACGGTGACGGTCGCGCTCGACGCGGTCCGGCAGGGCGAGGCCGACGGCGCGGTCGTGCCGATCGAGAACTCCGTCGAGGGGTCCGTGCCGGTGACGCTCGACGAGCTGGCCACCGGGGAGCCGCTGATGATCACCCGGGAGATGACGGTCCCGATCGCGTTCAGCCTGCTGGCCCGGCACGGCGTCACCCCGGACGACGTACGACGGGTGGCGACCCACCCGCACGCGGCCGCGCAGACCCGGCGCTGGTGCGCGCTGCACCTGCCCCGGGCCGAGGTGGTGCACACCTCGTCCACCGCACACGCGGCGTTCATGCTGACCCAGCCGGAGCCGGGCTGGGACGCGGCGATCTCCGCGCCGGTCGCCGCCGACCACTACCGGCTGGCCACCCTGGCCACCGGCATCGGCGACAACCCGGACGCGCTGACCCGGTTCGTGCTGGTGTCCCGGCCCGGTCCGCCGCCGCCGGCGACCGGGCGGGACAAGACGTCGATCGTGGCGTTCATGCGCGAGGACCACCCCGGTGCGCTGCTGGAGATCCTCGAGCAGCTCACCATGCGCGGGGTGAACATGACCCGCATCGAGTCCCGCCCGACCGGGGCCGCGCTCGGCAACTACTGCTTCTCCATCGACTGCGAGGGGCACGTCGACGACGCCCGCGTGGGCGAGGCGCTGATGGGGCTGCGCCGGGTGTGCGCGGACGTCCGGTTCCTCGGGTCCTACGAACGGCACGACGGCATCGCCCCGGACATCCGGGTCGGCACGTCGGACCGCGAGTTCCTGGATGCCGCCGCCTGGCTCGCGCGCCTCCGCCACGGATAGCCCCGGCGAACCTAGGCTCGTCCGCGATGAACGAGTCCCTGCTCCTCGCGCTGGTCCTGCTGCTGCTGGTCGTCAGCGTCACCGCCCTCGTGGTCGGCCTGCTCGCGCTGCGCCGTACGACGGTCAACGCCCGTCGCCTCTCCCGGCGCAACCCCGCCAACGTCCCGGCGGACCTGGAGGGGCTGCGCGGCGAGGTGCAGGCGCTGCGTGTCGAGGCATCCGACGCGCTGCGGCACCTCGCGGTGGTGCGCTACGACGCCTTCGGCGACATGGGCGGCCACCTGTCCTGGTCGATGGCGCTGCTCGACGACGGCGGCAACGGCGTCGTGCTGACGTCCATCCACGGGCGCAGCGAGGCACGCACCTACGCCAAGAACATCGCCACCTGGTCCTGCGACCAGGCGATGTCCCCCGAGGAGGAGGAAGCGGTCAAGTTCGCCCGGGCCGGGTGAGCCGGCCCTGAAGCTCTCCCTCGACTCGTCGGGAGCCAGGTCCAAGCAACCTCCGCCCCGGCCGCGCGTCTTGACGGGTGTGGACACCGACGGACGACGGGGGCAGGGATGAGGCTCGTGGGGACGCTGGCCGGGCAGGACGAGGCGGTGCCGCACGACCCGGTGGCGCTGTTCGCGGCACACCGGTTGTCGCTGGTGCGGCTGGCCGTGCTGCTCGTGGACGACCTCGGCACCGCCGAGGACGTGGTGCAGGACGCCTTCGCCGGGTTCGTCGGCCGGTCGCGGCCGCTCGACGACCCCGACCGGGCGCTGGCCTACCTGCGCACCGCGGTCGTCAACAACGCCCGGTCGGCGCTGCGCCGCCGTCGCACCGCCCGCGCGTACGTCGTGCCGCGCGACGTCGAGCCGGACGGCCCGGACGGCCGGCTGATCCTGGCGGAGGAGCACCGCGAGGTGCTCGCCGCGCTCGACCGGCTGGCGCCCCGGCAGCGTGAGGTGCTGGTGCTCCGCTACTGGTCGGGCCTGTCCGAGGCCGAGATCGCCGACGCGCTCGGGATCTCCCGGGGCGCCGTGAAGTCCACCGCCAGCCGGGCGCTCGACGCCCTCGAGTCGATCATGGAGGGGTCGCGATGACCGCCACCCGCACGGAGGACCGCCTCGTCGCGGCCCTGCAGGCCCGCGCCGAGCAGGTGCGGCCGGAGGACCTGGCGCCGCTCGTCACCCCGGAGCCGGTGCGCGGCCGCCCACGCTGGGGCGCCTACGCCCTGGCCGCCGCCGCGATCGCCGCCGTGGTCGCCGCGCCGTTCGCGGTGGACGCGGTGCGCGACCCGTCCGCGCCGGAGCCCGGACCGGCCGCCCCGTCGGCCAGCCCGGTGCCGAGCCCGGTGCCGAGCCCCTCGACCGACGCCACGCCGCCGGCCCCGAAGGGTCGGCTGCACACCGTGCGCGGCACCGCCGACGTCGACGGGGACCGGCAGCCGGACGCGGTGACGATGACCTACCGGACCGGGCGCGAGGTCCCGACCTTCGACCTGCACGTGTCGGTGACGCTGGCCACCGGCGAGCAGAGCACCGCGACCGCGGACGTGTCGTGGGTGCCGTCCCTGGAGCCGGCCCGCGACATCGACGGCGACGGCCGGGACCTGCTGGTGGTCCGCGCGGAGGGCGGCGACTCCGACGTACCCCAGCTGTTCGCGTACCGGCAGGGCCGGCTCCAGCACCTGGCCACGGCCTACGACTCACCGCCGCTCACTGACGGCGTGGACGCCGAGGGACGCGTGCTGCGCTGGTGGTTCGACGCCGAGGGCCGGATGTTCTCCGCCCGCTCGACGCAGCCGCTGGGGCAGAGGACGGCCGTGCGCGTCGAGGTGTACCGCTGGACGGTGCGGCCGGCGCCGGGCGGTGGCCCGGTGCTCGGGGCGACCCGGCTGGCCGGCACCCAGTGCTTCGACCTGGTCAAGGACGAGGCTCCGCACCCCTGCTAGAGGGGCTTGGCTAGGCGGGCTGCTCCACCGGCTCGAGACGGTGGCCGCAGGGGCCGTTCTCGGCGACCCGCAGGGCCCGGTCGGTGACGTCGAGCGACACGGTGGCCAGCGTCCGGGTCCACAGCGGCTCGGCGGTCCCCGGGAGCGGGTGCCGGCAGACCCCGGCGCCCTGGTCGTGGTGGGTCATCGCGTCCAGCACGTGCTCGGTGGTCTCCGGCCGCCGGTCGGCGAACGTCCCCACGAGGTGGTCGCGCCGGATCTCGGTGCTGACGCCGATCGTGCTGGCGAGGCAGCCGTCGCGGCCGGCGTCGGAGACGAAGTGGTTGGTGCGGACCAGCACGCCGTCGGTCGGCTCGAACACCCCCGGGCCGCCGGGGAACAGCTCGACGGAGGCGGCGGCCCCGCGGTCGTCGACGACGGTCAGCGACGTGGAGGCCGAGGTGCGCGGTGCCGAGGCGATCGCGACCGCCTCGTCGGCCGAGGCCGCGTCGTCGAGGATGGCCCGCGAGAGCAGGTGCACCGGGTGGCCGATCTCGCCGCCCTCGACGGCGCCGGCGTCGTTCGCGTGGTGGAGCATGTTCAGCATCACGCCGACGCCGCGGTCGTTGACGCCGATCTTGGCCAGCATCCCGAACTCGGTGACGGTCCGCACGACCCGGCCGTCCGGCATCGGGATGGTCCAGGTGAACCAGCCGTCGGACATCGCGTCGTACCAGTCCCACGTCTGCACCGCGACCGGCGCCTTCCCGGGCGGCAGCGAGACGACCGTCGAGCACTCGGTCTGCCCGGTGGGGTTGGCGGCGACCAGGATCTCGGTGCGGGCGTTGACCGAGGCGACCTGTCGCGGGTCGAGCCCCGCGCCCTCGGCGATGCCCGCGATCTCCTCGGCGTGCACCGGCGCGAACCGCTGGATGGCCTCCCACGCGCGCTCCGACCAGAGGTCCACGTCGAACGGGCCGGTGGCCCGGGTCTCGAACAGCGTCCGGTACGTCGCGACGGTGTGCGCGACCTCGCGGGAGAAGTGCCGGCCGAGCTCGACGCCGCGCTCGTGCGGGGGGAGGACCGAGGAGGTGAAGGTTGTACGACTCACGGAGTCACCGTACGTCAGCGTGGGACGCGGACCAGGAGCTTGCCGTGCACGCACTCGCAGTGCAGCTCACGGCCCCGGCCGATCGAGTCGCCGTCGAGCTGGCGCGGGGTGTCCCCGTGGGCGCGCACGCTGACGGTGCGGCCGGTCATCCGGTTGACCAGGTCGTCGGTGCGCTTGCCCTTGCTGAGCACCCGGACCGCGAGCGGGATCCAGGACAGGAACCGGCTCGGGTGCAGCAGCACCACGTCGAGGACGCCGTCGTCGATCGCGGCGTCCGGCAGCAGCGGCATCCCGGCCTGCAGGTAGCCGACGTTGCCGATCACCACCGTGCGGGCGCGGTGCCTGCTCCACTCGCCGCCGTCGATGCTGACCTCCAGCCGCACGGCCGGGAACATCAGGTTGCGCAGACCGGAGACGACGTAGGCCAGCCAGCCGACCTTGGCCTTGATCTGCTCGTTGGCGCCCTCCATGACCGCGGCGTCGAAGCCCATCCCGGCCATCACCATGTAGTGCTCGTCCTCGGGGATGCCGTCGCCGGAGACCTTCACCAGGTCGATGGCACGGTCCTGCCCGTTGAGGGCGACGTCGACCGCGGCCTGGAGGAACAGCGGGATGCCGAGGTTGCGGGCCAGCAGGTTCCCGGTGCCGGCGGGGACGACACCGACCGAGACGCCGGTGCCCGCGAGCTCCGCGCAGACGGTGCGGACCGTCCCGTCGCCGCCGCAGACGATCACCAGCTCCGCCCCGGAGATCGCGGCCTGCTCGGCCATCGAGCGGCCCGGGTCCTCGACGGTGGTGGTGTACCACGCGGGTGCGCCCCAGCCCGCCGCGGCGGCGGCCGCCTCGACCATCCGCCGGAACGCCTCGACGTCCTCCACCTTGACCGGGTTCAGCACCACCGCGAGCTGCTTGGTCGTCGGCACCGGCGTGCTGAACGCCTCCACCGGCTTCGAGCGCGGCGCCGGGTCGTAGACCACGGCGCCGAGGAGCACCCAGAACGCGCCGACCCCGAAGCCGGCCACCACGTCCGAGGGGTTGTGCACGCCGAGGAAGACCCGGTCCAGCCCGACGAGCAGCGCCAGCCCGAGAGCGACCGCCGTCAACGTCCGGCGCAGGCCCCGGCGGCGGACGAGCAGCCCGGTGAGCACGATGACCACGCCCGCCGCGGCCGCGATGCCGGTGGCGTGCCCGGACGGGAAGGAGAACGTGGTCAGCGTGGTGACGGGGTCCGGCCAGACCGGCCGCTTGCGCTGCAGGGCTCCCTTGACGAAGTACGTCGTCAACGAGGCCGCCAGCATCACGCCGATCGTCCAGACGGCGGCGCGGACGTGCTTGCGCCAGGCCAGCAGCCCGGCCGCGATGGCGGTGTAGACGGTCATCGGCACGGTGGCGAACACCGCCTCCACGACCAGGAGGAAGCTCGTCACGAGCGGGTGCCGGTAGGTCCACGCCTGCGGCCCGGCCTCGAGGTTGTTGTCCAGCCCGTCCAGCCCCGACACGTCGGTCTTGTAGAACACGGCGATCGCCACCACGACGAGCAGGCAGAGCAGCGCACCCGCGAGCAGGACGTAGCGGTTCCGGGTGGACGGCACGAGGCTCCTGACGGGCCGGTGGGTGGACGGTCGGTTGAAGTATGACGTTGCCCGGGCCGCCGACATGCATGCCCCGGACGCGTCGTGAGCGAGGTCTCGCGTGGTTACATGAGGAGACCGGCCAGGGCCCGTCCGACGGGGGTGGAGCAGATGTCGACCAGCCGCGCGACCGCGCTTCCGGCCGTCCTGGTGCTGCTGACAGTGCTCGCTGGGTGCCTGCTGCCGGCCGGGTCCGTGGCGGCCCTCGAGCGGCCCACGTCACCGGTCGTCTCGCCCGGGCACGTGCTCTTCAACGACCCGCTCGGGCCCGAGGACCGGCAGTACGCCCTCATCCGGCACATCGACGCGCGCATCGGCCACGCCCGGCCGGGTGCGACGGTCCGGCTCGCGGCGTACTCCTTCGCGATGCCGTCCACCGCCCGGGCGCTGCTGCGCGCCTACCGCCGGGGCGTGGTGGTCAAGCTCGTGGTGGACCGGCACTCCGCGGCGTGGGGATCGGTCCAGCGGCTGCGCTCGGTGCTCGGCACGGACACCGACAGGCGGTCCTTCGTCCGG
>DASTGV010000195.1:0-2783 GCA_035718765.1 Nocardioidaceae bacterium | reverse complement strand
GAGGCTGACTCAGCCTGCCCGGGCCACGGGGCGTCGGACGCGAAGGGTTGATCCGTCGCCCCGCCTCCTCATGGCGGTCGTGGAGTGCGCGTGCCTCGGCCGGGCGGGGGCACCGGGGGACGAGGGCGGGCCGGCCGACCGAGAGTGCCGTGTGTGTCTGCCCCATCAGGACGCCCCGTACGTCTCGTCGGCCGCGGTGCCGCGGTGCGACACGAACATAAAGAAGTATTTACTGTCCGCTGGCGCCTGTAAAGCGTCTGTCCGGCGGTCGGTCAGCCCCCTGCGGGCGCGGAAAACCGGTCGCGCCGACGAGGCACGCTCCCTACCCTCGGCGACGGCCGGGCCGCCCTGGTCGGTACGACGGGCGTGGCCCCCGCTCCGGTCCGCGTCGTCGTCCGGCACGAGGACCCGGTCTCGGTCGTCTACCTCGCGGTCCAGGTCGCCCTGCGTGACGCCCTGGCGGAGCGCGGCGCGGAGGTGCTCGTGCGCGCGGCGCGGGCCGAGGTCACCGAGCGGCTCGTGGCGGCGGCCCGCACGGCGGCCGGACGCTACGGCCTGCAGGTGCTCGACGTCGTGGTCAAGGACCTGCTGCTCCCACCGGAGCTGCGGGCCGCGTTCGCCGAGACCGTGGTCGTGCGGCGCCGCGGGCAGGCCCAGCTCGAGGCCGCGCGGGCGGAGACGGCGGCGACACGGTCGCTGGCCAACGCCGCCACGCTCCTCGAGGACCACCCGGCCCTGGCCCGCCTCAAGCTGGTGCAGGCGCTGCCACCGGGGGCCAAGGTCGTGCTCGAGCCGCCGTCGCCCTGACGGCGTGGCCCGTCCCGGTCGTGCACCGCGACCGGGACGGACGAGGTGCGGGTCAGGTCCAGGTGTGCAGCCGGACGGTCGTGCCCTCCCGGGACGAGCGCACCTGCACGAGGTCGCAGAGATGGTTGGCCATCCAGATCCCGCGGCCGCCCTCCGACACGTCGAGCGCGGGCTCGCGGCCGACGAGCGGGTCGTGGATGACGCCGGCGTCGGAGACCTCGAGCACCAGGCTGTCCGGCATCGTCCAGGCCCGCAGCACCCCGCGCCCGTTGGCGTGCTCGATGCTGTTGCAGGCGAGCTCGTGGACCGCGAGGACCAGGTCCTCGACCACCTCCCGGGGCAGCCGGGCGCCCTCACCGATGAACCGGACGCCGGTGCGCAGCAGGCTCAGGTCGTCCGGGCCGAACCGGATCAGCTGCGCGGTGTCGGGCGCCGGCGGGAGCGAGCGCGTGAACACCTCGCGCGCGTGCTCGTGCGCGTCGTACGACGCGTGCCGCGGGTGCGCACCGATGTCCGGGTGGGTCCGCATGGCGCCGGCGACCACGTCCGAGGTCAGCCGGGTCACGTCGTAGGGGCACAGCAGCCGGAAGGTCCCGCCGTCGTCGAACGCGACGTTCAGCAGCGCCTCGTGCAGCCGGCACTCCTCGAACTCGACCTCGCGGCGACCCGACCACGCCGGCTCCCCCACCCCACGGACGGGACGCCCGCGGTGCCGGTCCACGAACTCGCGCCAGACCGGGATGATGCAGGCGGGGTTCTTGCCGACGTCGACCATGTCGACGAGGGCGACCGCCTCCGCGTCGTCGCCGAGCGCCCGCTCGAGGGCCGTCAGCTGCGCGGGCAGCTCCGCCACCAGGATCGGCTCACCGGCGCGCACCCCGTCCCGGACGAACGGCGCGACCAGGTCCACCCAGCTGTCCAGGCTGTCGTAGAACGCGGCGGCGTGCAGAAACCCCCGCTCCCCGTCGGGCATCGACGTGATCGTCACGATGCACCCTCCTCGGCTGGGCCTCCCCGGCCAGCCGCCGAACATCTTCCTCCTCGGACCCGAGCTCGATCAAGGAGTCTGTCCAGTCCGGACCGGTTTCAGCGGGTCCGGACCACGTTCGTGCGGGCGACCTTGTCGTGCAGGGCCTGACGCTGGCCGTCCCACAGCGGCCACAGGTCGTCCAGCAGGGAGTACACCGACCCCAGCAGCCCGACCAGCGGCACCACGGAGACCACGCTGCCGAGGTTCTGCATGAACCACCGCGCGAGCACGGTGCCCCACGGCAACGGGCCCGGCCGCTCACGCAGGCGGACCTCGAGCCCGAGCAGCATCTTGCCGGGCGTGGCCGAGAACGCCTTGAGGAAGCCGATGCCGTAGACGCCCTTGACGACCCAGGACACCACGAGGAAGGCCACCAGCGGTCCGGTCACCGCGTCGATGAGCCCGCTCGCGGCGGGCGGCTGCGCGCCGGTCCGCGCCGCGTCGACGGCGAGCTGCACGTAGGTCGAGTAGGCGGCCCCGACCTTGTGCAGGAACGACCAGCCGAACAGCACGCTCAGGCCCCCGGCGATCAGCCCGTCGACGAGGATGGCGCCGAAGCGCTGCCACCAGCCCGCGAGCAGCTGGCCGTCCGGGGTGACGTCGCGCGGCGTGTACGACGCGGCCGCCGCGACCTCCGGCGGCACCGTGCCGTGCTCGGCGACGTAGGTCTCGACGTACGCCGCGTGCTCCTCGGCCTGCCGGTGCCGCTCGACGGCGACCGCCTCACGCCAGGCGGCCAGCTCCTTGCGGCTGGCCGCACGGGTCCGGGCCGTCCAGCCCTTCCCGTCCCAGTACCGCATGGTGCTGGGCATGGCGGGGTTCGCGGGGGCCGGGTCGGTGTACCAGCCTTCGGCCATCTCGGCCATATCGGTCATGGCGCGCAAGCGTAGGCACCACCGGGCCGGGCTGTCCGGCGTTTGTCAGAGGTTGCCGCGCTTGTCCTGCT
>DASTGV010000194.1:0-6257 GCA_035718765.1 Nocardioidaceae bacterium | reverse complement strand
CGGTGCGGGCACGGGAGCCGCCGGCCGGCGCGGCGGGGCGGGCCGGGGTGGGCCCGGTCGCGGCGCGGGCACGGCCGGGCGTGCGGGCTCAGGCGTGGTGCGCTCGTCCTGGAGCGGCGTGCTCTCCGGCGTGCTGTCCGGGGTGTTCACCGGGCTCCCCCTGCGGTCGTCGGCTGGTCCACCACGGAAGCGTAGTCAGTCGGCGCGGCGGAGGCGGAGGCGCTGCCCCGCGCGTGCAGGGCGATCCAGGTGACCAGCCCCGCGACGAGGAGCACGACGACGACCGCGGTCAGCACCCGCTGGCGGACCCTGCGCCGCCGCTGCCGCTCGGCCCGGCGGATCTGTTGACGCTGCGCGCCGGCCCGGGCCAGCTGGCTGCGTCGTCTCTTCTTGGTGACCACGCCCGGGAGTCTAGGCCGCGTTGGTCGACTCTGCGTCCGCGTGCGCGGCCCCGCATCCCGACCGGCGGCGTTCTCCCCGCTCGGCGCAGCCCGCTGCGCTCTCGCGGCTCGGCCTTGCCGGACCGGGCGCGGATGCCACCCCCGCGGGACGCAGCCTCTCGCAACGCGGCCTGGTGTGGCGGCGGGGCCCGGCCCGCTGGTCCGCGAGCGTGCCGCCGGGTGCGCTGCGTGCGGCCGCGGGCCCGGTCGATAGGCTGCCGGGGACAAGACACCCCTACCTGGACAGGAGCGCGCGGCCGTGCTCATCGCAGGCTTCCCCGCCGGTCCCTGGGGCACCAACTGCTACGTGCTGGCCACCGGACCCGGCAGCGAGTGCGTCGTCGTGGACCCGGGCAAGGACGCCGCCGAAGGCGTGGCCGAGGTGGTCCGCGAGCACCGGCTCAAGCCCGTCTCCGTCCTCGTCTCGCACGGGCACGTCGACCACATGTGGTGCGTGGCGCCGGTGGCCGGCACCTACGACGCCACGGCGTACATCCACCCGCGGGACCGGCACCTGCTCGCCGACCCGATGGCCGCGATGTCCCCGGAGACCGCGGGCATGCTGCTCGGCGGCAGGTACGAGTTCGCCGAGCCGGACTCCGTCGCGGAGCTCGCCGACCTCGAGACCCTCGAGCTGGCCGGGCTGCGTTTCACCGTCGACCACACGCCGGGCCACACCGAGGGCTCGGTGACCTTCCGGACGCCGTACGGCGAGCAGGGGGTCTCGGAGGTGATGCTGTCGGGGGACCTGCTCTTCGCCGGCTCCATCGGCCGGACCGACCTGCCCGGCGGTGACCATCCGACGATGCTGCGCAGCCTGCGCGACAAGGTGCTGCCGCTCGCCGACGACATCGTGGTCCTGCCGGGGCACGGCGAGCAGACGAGCATCGGCCGCGAGCGCGCGACCAACCCGTTCCTGCTCGACCTGCTGCGCGACGCCGGCGCCGGCCGCGCGGCCCCGAACCGAGGTCTCTGAGATGGCCAAGCCCACCCCGCTGAGCGGGTTCCCCGAGCTGCTGCCCGCCCAGCGGTTCGTCGAGCTGCACGTGCAGGACAGCCTGCGCCGCACCTTCGAGCTGCACGGCTTCGCGAGCCTGGAGACCCGCGCCGTCGAGCCCATGGACCAGCTGCTGCGCAAGGGGGAGACCTCCAAGGAGGTCTACGTCCTGCGCCGGCTCCAGGACGAGGGCGAGGGCACCGACACGGGCATGGGGCTGCACTTCGACCTCACCGTGCCGTTCGCGCGCTACGTGCTCGAGAACGCCGGCAAGCTCGAGTTCCCGTTCCGCCGCTACCAGATCCAGCGCGCGTGGCGCGGTGAGCGGCCGCAGGAGGGCCGTTTCCGGGAGTTCACCCAGGCCGACATCGACGTGGTGATGCGCGACGAGCTGCCGTTCCACTTCGACGTGGAGGTGGCCCGCGTGATGGCGGAGGCGCTGTCGCCGCTGCCCCTGCCACCGATGCGGCTGCGGGTCAACAACCGCAAGCTCATCGAGGGCTTCTACCGCGGCATCGGTGCGCCGGACCCGGCCGCGGTCATCACGATCGTCGACAAGCTCGACAAGCTCCCCGCCGCCGAGGTCGCCCGGCTGCTCCAGGAGGACGGCGGGCTCGACGAGACCCAGTCGAAGCAGTGCCTGCAGCTCGCCGAGATCGAGTCGACGGACCTCTCGTTCGTCGACCTGGTCCGCGACCTCGGTATCGCTGACGAGCTGCTGGACACCGGCCTCGACGAGCTGACCGCCGTCATGGAGGGCTGCGCGTCGGTGAACACCGACCGCTTCCAGGTGGTCGCCAGCCTGAGCCTGGCGCGTGGCCTGGACTACTACACCGGCACCGTCTTCGAGATCTACATGGACGGCTTCGAGAACCTGAAGTCGGTCGGCGGCGGAGGGCGCTACGACGCCCTCGCGAGCGACGGCCGCACCACCTACCCGGGCGTGGGCATCTCGTTCGGCATCTCCCGGACCGTCGTACCCCTCGTCCAGCGGGGTCTGCTGACCGCCGACCGGTCCGTGCCCTCGGTCGTGCTCGTCGCGCTCGTCGACGAGGCCTCCAGGGAGTCCGCCAACGCCGTCGCCCAGCGGCTCCGGGCCCGTGGCATCCCCGCCGAGGTGGCGGCCTCGGCGCAGAAGTTCGGCAAGCAGATCCGGTACGCCGAGCGGCGCGGCGTGCCCTACGTCTGGTTCCCGGGGGTCGACGGCACCTCGGACCAGGTCAAGGACATCCGCAGCGGTGACCAGGTCGACGCCGACCCGGACGCCTGGACACCCCCCGCCGAGGACCTGCGACCCCGCGTGGTCTCGACGGGCTCGACCACCCCACCCAGCAAGGAGCAAGTGCAGTGATCCGCAGCCACGACGCAGGCAGCCTCCGGGCCGAGCACGTCGGCCAGACCGTGACCCTCGCCGGCTGGGTGGCCCGCCGCCGCGACCACGGCGGTGTCGCGTTCATCGACCTGCGTGAGGCGTCCGGCGTCGTCCAGGTGGTGATCCGTGACGAGGCGGTGGCCCACCACCTGCGCTCGGAGTACTGCCTGAAGATCACTGGCGAGGTCTCCGCCCGCCCCGAGGGCAACCAGAACCCGAACCTGCCGACCGGGGACGTCGAGGTGATCGCCGCGGCCGACGGCGGCGTGGAGGTGCTCAGCGCCGCCGCCCCGCTGCCGTTCCCGATCGACGAGCACGTCGAGGTGGGGGAGGAGGTGCGGCTCGCGCACCGCTACCTCGACCTGCGTCGCGCCGGCCCGGGGGCGGCCCTGCGGCTGCGCAGCGAGGTCAACCGCGCCGCCCGGGAGGTGCTCAACTCTCAAGGTTTCGTTGAGGTTGAGACTCCGACGCTGACCCGGTCCACGCCCGAGGGTGCCCGGGACTTCCTGGTCCCCGCGCGCCTCCAGCCGGGCAGCTGGTACGCCCTCCCGCAGAGCCCCCAGCTGTTCAAGCAGCTGCTGATGGTGGCCGGGATGGAGCGCTACTTCCAGATCGCCCGCTGCTACCGCGACGAGGACTTCCGGGCCGACCGGCAGCCGGAGTTCACCCAGCTCGACATCGAGATGAGCTTCGTCGAGCAGGACGACGTGCTCGCGCTCTCCGAGGACGTGCTGAAGGCGGTCTGGGCGCTGGTGGGCGAGGAGCTCACCACCCCGTTCCCGCGGATGACCTACGCCGAGGCGATGGCCCGCTACGGCAGCGACAAGCCGGACCTGCGCCTCGACCTCGAGCTGACCGAGTGCACCGAGTACTTCCAGGAGACCCCGTTCCGCGTGTTCCAGGCGCCGTACGTCGGCGCGGTGGTCATGCCCGGGGGAGCGAGCCAGCCGCGCAAGCAGCTCGACGCCTGGCAGGAGTGGGCCAAGCAGCGCGGGGCCCGGGGGCTGGCCTACGTGCTGGTCCAGGAGGACGGCGAGCTCGGCGGTCCCGTCGCGAAGAACCTCAGCGAGGACGAGCGGTCCGGCCTGGCCAAGCACGTCGGTGCCAAGCCGGGCGACTGCGTCTTCTTCGCCGCGGGGCCGGTGAAGTCCTCCCGTGCGCTGCTCGGTGCGGCCCGCCTCGAGATCGGCCGCCGGTGCGGCCTGATCGACGAGGACGCCTGGAGCTTCCTGTGGGTCGTGGACGCCCCGCTGTTCGAGCCGACGGCCGACGCGACCGCCTCCGGCGACGTCGCGCTCGGCTACAGCGCGTGGACCGCGGTGCACCACGCGTTCACCTCGCCCAAGCCGGAGTGCCTCGACACGTTCGACACCGACCCGGCCAACGCGCTGGCCTACGCCTACGACATCGTCTGCAACGGCAACGAGATCGGCGGCGGGTCCATCCGTATCCACCGTGAGGACGTCCAGAAGCGCGTGTTCGCGGTCATGGGCATCGACGAGGCCGAGGCCCAGGAGAAGTTCGGCTTCCTCCTCCAGGCCTTCAAGTACGGCGCGCCCCCGCACGGCGGCATCGCGTTCGGGTGGGACCGGATCTGCGCCCTGCTCGCCGGCACGGACTCGATCCGGGACGTGATCGCCTTCCCGAAGACCGGCGCGGGGTACGACCCGCTCACCGCGGCGCCCGCGCCGATCACTCCCGAGCAGCGCAAGGAGGCGGGTGTCGACGCCCGTCCCGTCACGAGCCCGGACGCGAGCCCCGACGCGAGCCCCGAGGCCCGGCGCGAGGCCGGCACGGTCGCGAGCACGGGGTCCGCGGGATGAGACCCGCACCACCCATGAGCGGTCCCTGAGACCCCGGTCTCGTCTGACCGATTCGAGGCAAATGCTTGGTATCAAACCGTTACCTCGCGTGCGCCAAACATTGATCGGCCGTCGTTTAGAGTCGCTTCGGCTTTGCGTGAGGCGCGCCACGGTGATGACCCACCGGGCGAAGGCCGACGACTCGGGAAGCCGGCCTCGACCAGAAAGGTGACCATGGGTATCCAGCCCACGGAGCTGTCGACGGGTGACGTCCACGAGGACGTCGTCCCCGTCAAGAAGACGGTCGCCGGTCGGTCCCCGACCCAGATCGCCATGGCCCGTCTCCGGGCCGACAAGATCGCGATGACCTGCCTGGTCGTCGTCATCGTCTTCGTCCTCATCGCGGTCTTCGCCCCGCTGCTGACCAAGCTGTTCGGTGTCGAGCTGCACGGCGGCAACCCGGTCACGGACCTGGACCAGTTCAACTTCCCGGCCTACGGCCCGCCCGACCACGGCTTCACCTGGAAGGCCCCGCTCGGCATCGCGCCGAACACCGGCGACGACCTGCTCGCGGAGTGGTTCTACGGCGCTCGCACCTCGCTGTTCGTCGCCACCGTCTCCACGGTGGTCGCGACGCTCATCGGCGTGGTCGTCGGTCTGATCGCCGGCTTCAGCCGCGGCTGGCTCGACCGGATCATCAACTTCTTCATCGACGTCTTCCTGTCGCTGCCGTTCATCCTGGTCGCCCTCGCCCTGGCGCCGATCATCGTCGGCCGGTTCGGGCAGCAGCCCGGGAAGCTCGTGTTCTGGCAGTTCTTCTCGCTGCTCGTGGTGCTGTCGCTGTTCGGCTGGATGACCCTGGCCCGCCTCGTGCGCGGTGAGGTGTTCTCGCTGCGCGAGCGCGAGTTCGTGCAGGCCGCCCGGGTCATCGGGGTGCCGACCCGGCGGATCCTGTTCAAGGAGCTGCTGCCGAACCTCATCGCGCCGATCATCGTCTCGATCTCGCTGGGCCTGCCCGCCTTTGTGACCGCGGAGGCCGGCCTCGCCTACCTCGGCATCGGCGTGACCGGCTACCCGTCCTGGGGCCAGACGATCAACAAGGCCGTGAACTTCTTCAACACCTACCCGCTCTACCTCTACGCGCCGGTGCTGGGGATCCTCGTCCTCGTCATGGCGCTGAACCTCCTCGGAGACGCCGTGCGCGACGCCTTCGACCCCAAGACTCGTCGGTAATCACACCGTCCGAGAAGCATCGACCAGCCGAAGAAAGGTGGGTAAACCTAGATGCGTATGAAGAAACCAGCTGTGGTTCTTGCCACAGCTGCCCTCATGACGCTCGCTGCCTGTGGTGGTGGCAGCGGGACCAAGTCCTCCGAGGGCAACGCGACCATGGGGGAGGGGGGCAACGCGGGTTCGTTCAAGAACGCGGACGCGAAGGCCCCCGTCGCCGTCCCGAGCGACGCGGCCAAGGGTGGCACCTTCACGGTGCTCACCAACCAGGTCCCGTCGACCCTGGACCCGACGCAGGCGTACTACGTCGACTCGACCGCGATCCTGTCGGACCTCGTCCTGCGGTCGCTCACCCAGTACGCCTACGACGCCAAGACCAACGACATGCAGCTGATCCCGGACATGGCGACCGACCT
>DASTGV010000193.1:0-8542 GCA_035718765.1 Nocardioidaceae bacterium | reverse complement strand
CGGCCAGGAGTTCGCCGGCGTCTACAACGAGCGGCCCGCCGACGCCGGCTGAGGCCTGCATCCAGGCGAGAGCTCAACCGACCAGGGTCGTGCGCGGGTGCACGGGCAGCGGGTGGGCCGGTCGCGGCCGCTGGCTGAAGTCGAAGTCGTAGGCGAGGTTGCCGAGCACGGGGTTGTTCTCGCGCACGTCCGGGCGGCCGTCGGGGCGGCCGTCGGTGCGCGGGTCGAGGCGCTGGCCGCCGAGGAAGTCGTCCTCGATGAACTTCACGTACGCGTCGAACGACAGCGTCTGGTGGTCGACGTAGCCCCGCCGTGCGTACGGGCTGATCACGAGCCCGGGCACCCGCAGGCCGAAGCCGTTGTGGTCCACGGTGGGCGGCTGGACGTGGTCGTAGAAGCCGCCCCAGTCGTCCCAGGCCAGGAAGATCGCCGTCGACTGCCAGTTCTTGCTGCGCATCACCGCGTTCACGACCCGGGTCACGTAGGACTGCCCGACGCTGACCCGGGCCGGCGGGTGCTCGCTGGTGCGGCCGGACGGGATCACCCAGCTGACCGCCGGCAGGTGGCCGGTGCGGGCCTGGTGGAAGAAGGCCCGGGTCGGCTGGATGTTGCGGAGCTGGTGGTCCTGCTGGACCGTCACGAACGACGGCAGCGGGTTCCACAGCCCGGGTGTCTCCGGCTTCTGCCCGACCCGGGGGCAGGTCAGCAGGCTGCCGTTGCGGCAGTCCGGCTCGGACCCGGGCTGCACGTAGTAGCCCCAGCTGACGTGGTGCCGGTGCAGCAGGTAGGTCAGGTCGGTCCAGGCGAACACCGGGTCGCGTGGCGCCGGCTGCCCCGGCGTGCCGACCCAGCCGTCCAGGGGCCGGTCGCCCGGGTGCTCGGGGGCGTCGGTGCACGAGGCCGCCGCCCGGGTGGTGCAGCGCGCCGACCACTCGGAGACCTGCCACAGGTGCTCGGGCAGGCTCCAGGAGCGGATCGGCTCGAACATGTGGTCCTGGAGCACGTACCGGTGCGCGAGCGCCCAGTAGTTCGGGATGTCGCTGCCGGTGTGGTAGCCGAGCACGTCGGCACCGGACCCGTTGCTGCACAGGGGGTCGTTCGCGTCGTGACAGTGCTTGTTCGCGAGCACGCCCTGCCGCAGGAAGCCGTCCATCCGGCCGTGGTCGACGTCGCGGACGTGGTTGTGGAAGGTGTGCGGGCCGCCGCCGTTGACGTCCGCGTGGTCGACGTACAGGTGACGGCACGGGACACCGGGTGCGGGCGACTCGCAGGCCACCGACCGGCCGTTCCGCATCGGGATGCCGTCGGCGCCGGGGAAGGTGCCGAAGTACGAGTCGAAGGACCGGTTCTCCTGCATGACGACCACGACGTGCCTGATCTTGTGGATGCCGCGCACGTCGTTGACCGGGGAGCTCCAGGTCCGGGCCGAGGGGGGCGCGAGGGTGCGGTGCGGGGTGCCGCCCTGCGCCACCTCGGACTCGCAGGCGGTGAGCGCCAGCAGCCCGAGCAGCAGGGGGGCGGCCAGCAGCGAGCGCGCGGTCGTCACGCGCCCCCGCTTCGAGGGGCCGACCGCGAGCCGCGTCCGCCAGCTCGGGGAGCCCACGTGACGACGGTCGCAGGTGACGTCGGTCGCGTCCATGGCTTCTCCGGGGGTGTCTTGTCCTAGCCTGGTGGGGTGGCAGATGCTCCGATCGGGATCTTCGACTCAGGCTTCGGTGGGCTCACCGTGGCCCGCGCCGTGCTGGACCAGCTGCCGCACGAGCCGGTGCTCTACCTCGGCGACACCGCCCGCCAGCCCTACGGCCCCAAGCCCATCGGCGAGGTGCGGGAGTACGCCCTCGAGTGCCTCGACCACCTCGTCGACCAGGGCGTGAAGGCGCTGGTCATCGCCTGCAACTCGGCCAGCGCGGCGGTGCTGCGCGACGCGCGCGAGCGCTACCCGGTGCCGGTCGTCGAGGTGATCCACCCGGCCACCCGTCGTGCCGTGGCCGCCTCCCGCACCGGCCGGATCGGGGTGATCTGCACGCGCGCCACGGCCGAGTCGATGGCCTACGACGACGCGTTCACCGCGGCCCCGCACGTCGAGCTGCACACCCGGGCCTGCCCGCGCTTCGTGGAGTTCGTCGAGGCGGGCATGACCAGCGGCCCGGAGCTGATGGCGGTCGCGCACGAGTACCTCGACCCGCTCACCTCCGTGGGCATCGACACCCTGATCCTCGGCTGCACGCACTACCCGCTCCTGACCGGGATCGTCTCCTACGTGATGGGCGACCAGGTGACCCTGGTCTCCAGCGCCGAGGAGACCGCCAAGGACGTCTACCGGCTGCTCGTGCAGCACGGCCTGGAGCGCGACCCGTCGCTTCCCGAGCCGGCGCACCGGTTCCTCACCACCGGGCAGCCCGCGGAGTTCGCGTCCATCGGCCGCCGCTTCCTCGGTCCCGAGCTCGAGCAGGTCACCCAGCTCGCCTCGGTCACCTCGTGGGTCACCGTATGACCACGCACTCCATGACGCCGCCCGCTCCGCTCACGCCTGCGCGGGGACCCCGATGCGCCTGACCGTCATCGGCTGCTCCGGGTCGTTCGCCGGCCCGGAGTCGGCGGCCAGCTGCTACCTCCTCGAGGGGGAGCAGGACGGCCACACCTGGCGGGTGCTGCTCGACCTCGGCAGCGGCGCGCTCGGCACCCTGCAGCGGTACGTCGACCCGGTGACCGTCGACGCCGTGCTGGTCAGCCATCTGCACCCCGACCACTACTTCGACCTCAGCGGCCTCTACGTGATGTGGAAGTACCACCCCGGCGGGCCCCGTCCCCGGATCCCCGTCTACGGTCCGCGCGGGGTCGCCGAGCAGTGCGCCCGCGCCTACGGCCTGCGCCAGGACCCCGGCATGTCCGAGGAGTTCGAGTTCCACGAGTACGACGGGCACCCGATCCGGCTCGGGCCGTTCACCGTGCACGCCCGCCGGCTGGTGCACCCGATCACCGCCTACGGCCTGCGGGTCGAGTCCGGCGGTCACACGGTCGTCTACTCCGGGGACACCGGCCCGTGCCAGGAGCTGGTCGACCTGGCCTCCGGCGCCGACCTGCTGCTGTGCGAGGCGGCGTTCGTGGAGAGCGGTGACAACCCCGCCGACCTGCACCTGACCGGCAAGCAGGCCGGGGTCGCCGCCGCCGAGGCGGACGTGCGACGCCTGGTGCTCACGCACATCCCGCCCTGGCACGACCCGGACGTCCCGCTCACCGAGGCGCACGAGGCCTACGCCGGGCCGCTCGAGGCCGCGGTCACCGGGTCGACGTACACCTTCTGACCTCGCGCGGGGTCCCGGCCGCGGCGCGCCGTTGGGCCCGTCGAGGGGGACCAAAGGCCCCTGGCCGCGTGCCTGTCCCACTGCCAAGCATGGGAGAACGGCGACGCCGTCCGCGCGTCCCCTCTTGGTGGTGGTTCTCATGGCGTCACCCGATCTCCTCCTGTCAGCCTCGTCGGGGCACTACATCCACGTCGGTGTCATCAACGTCAGCGTCACCAACCTGCTGATCGTGCTGGCCATGATCGTGGTCTTCGTCCTCGCCCTGGTCCTGCCCTTCCCGGGCGCAGGGGACCTCGGCCCGGACCGCGGCGAGCAGTCATGACCGCGCTGCGCACGACGACCGTCGGGGCGGCCGACCACCCGTCGACGAACTGGACCACCTGGCTCCGCGGCCGGATCAGCGGCCTGGTCCCGCCCGGCGAGGCACTCCCGGACCGTCAGCCCGCCTACGTCGTCTCCTGGATCTACGTCTTCGGCGTGCTGACGCTCGCCGCGCTCGTCGTGGTGCTGGTCTCCGGTGCCGTGCTCGCTGCGGGTGGGGTCGCCTGGTGGCACGTCTCGGGCCTGGGTCACTTCGTCAACTCGATGCACCTGTGGAGCGTCGAGCTGTTCTTCGCGTTCATGGTCATCCACCTGTGGGGCAAGTTCTGGATGGCGGCCTGGCGCGGCAAGCGAGTGCTGACCTGGGTGATCGGGGTGCTGGCCTTCGTGGCCTCGATCGGCACGGCTTTCACCGGCTACCTGTCCCAGTCGAACTTCGACGCGCAGTGGATCAGCGCCGAGGCGAAGGACGGGCTGAACGCGGTCGCCATCGGCGCCTGGTTCAACGTGCTGAACCCGGGCCAGATGCTGCTGTGGCACGTGCTGCTGCTCCCGGTGGCCGTCGGGATCGTCACCGTCTGGCACATCGTCCTGGTCCGCCGGCACGGTGTCGTGCCGCCCCTCGACAGCGAGCGGGGTGAGTGACGTGGCCACCACCACCGAGCGCCGCCGGCCGACCCTGCACCGGCCGGTGCCGCCCACCCCCGACGCGCACGACTTCGCCACCCGGCCCTACGACCTCGTGAAGGAGTTCGTGCTGGCCCTGCTCGCCGTCAGCCTGCTCACCACCGGGCTGGCCGCGGTCTTCTCGTCCCCGGACGAGCCCGCCATCACGATGTCGTCGTGGGCCAAGGCCGCCCCCGCCGACGTGGTCGCCACCGCGGCCGCCGAGCTCGCCGGCACCAGCGCGAGCGCCACCTACGGGCCGCCGTACAACTCCAACGCCGAGGGCCAGAAGCTGCTCGGCATCCCGACCCAGAAGCTGGGTGGCGTGCGGATCCCGGTCGACTCCGCCGCCCTGGTGCTGCAGCCCCTCGGGCAGGTGTCCCGCGACCTGCCCCTGCGGGCGGCCCTCGCCCGGTGGGGCGCGGCCTCCTCCGCCCAGCAGAAGGCCTGGGCCACCCGCTACGCGGACGCGCTCGCGAAGTCCGGCGGCAAGGTGGCGCCCGCGGCCGGGTACGGGCCGGTCCCGCTGCTGGCGGACCGGTTCCTGAACCTGGCCCGCTCGGGTGGTCTCGAGGGCAGCCTGACCTCCTCGGGCAACTTCTACGGGGGTGACCAGACCCGGTCCCTGCTGCTGCTCTCCGACGGGGCGTACCTGGAGGACACCGCGCGGGCCCAGCAGCTGGGTGGCGACCAGTGGGGGATGATGAACGAGACCGGCAACTACCCGGGTCAGCCCTGGATGTGGCTGTACACGTTCTGGTACCAGGTCCCGCCGTTCGCCACCTCCGAGAACGCCGACGCCCAGGTCTGGGGACTGATGCTCCTGCTCACCGCGGGTCTGATGTTCCTCCCCCTCATCCCCGGGCTGCGGTCCATCCCGCGCTGGATCCCGGTGCACCGTCTGGTGTGGCGGCGCTGGTACCGCAGCCGCCCGGCCGCGAGCGGTCCCACGCCCCGGGCGTAGCCCCGCTCGAGGCCCCGGGCACCGCCGGCCGTGCCGGCGGGTGCCCGTCGGTAGGGTCGGCCGCATGACGCGCGCAGACGGACGATCCAACGACGAGCTCCGCCCGGTGACGATCACCCGCAACTGGCTGGACCACGCCGCCGGGTCGGTGCTGGTGGAGTTCGGGAAGACCCGGGTGCTGTGCGCCGCGTCGGCCACCGAGGGCGTGCCGCGCTGGCGCAAGGGGTCCGGGCTCGGCTGGGTGACCGCCGAGTACGCCATGCTCCCCGCCGCCACGAACACCCGCTCCGACCGGGAGTCGGTCAAGGGCCGGATCGGCGGCCGCACCCACGAGATCTCCCGGCTCGTCGGCCGGTCCCTGCGAGCCGTCATCGACTACCGGGCGCTCGGCGAGAACACGATCGTCCTGGACTGCGACGTGCTGCAGGCCGACGGTGGCACCCGGACCGCCGCGATCACCGGCGCGTACGTCGCCCTCGCCGACGCCGTGCGGCACCTGAAGTCCACCGGAGCGGTCAAGGGGGAGCCGCTCACCGGCTCGGTCGCGGCGGTCTCGGTCGGCATCATCGACGGCGAGCCGCGGCTCGACCTGCCCTACGAGGAGGACGTCCGGGCCGAGACCGACATGAACGTCGTGATGACCGGGGACGGCGCGTTCGTCGAGGTGCAGGGCACCGCCGAGGGCGCGCCGTTCGACCGGGCGATGCTCGACAGCCTCCTCGGGCTGGCGGAGAAGGGCTGCGCCGACCTGACCAGGCTCCAGGCCGAGGCCCTGGCGCGATGACCCAGGTCTTCCTCGCGTCCCGCAACGCGAAGAAGCTGGTCGAGCTGCGCCGGATCCTGGTCGGCTACGTCCCCGACATCGAGGTGCTCGGCCTCGACGACGTCGAGCACTACGACGAGCCGGTCGAGGACGCGCCGACCTTCGCCGGCAACGCCCTGCTCAAGGCGCACGCGGCCGTCGGGGCGACCGGCCTGCCGGCCCTCGCCGACGACAGCGGGCTGTGCGTCGACGCCCTCAACGGGATGCCCGGCGTGCTGTCGGCGCGCTGGGCCGGCAGCGCCAAGGACGACGCGGCGAACAACCGGCTGCTGCTCGAGCAGCTGGCCGACGTCCCCGACGAGCGCCGCGGCGCGCACTTCACCTGCGCGGTCGCGTTCGCCTACCCCGTGGGCGCCGGCGGGGTCGCCGAGCACGTCGTCCACGGGGAGATGCCGGGCCGGGTGATCCGCGAGACCCGCGGCAGCGGCGGCTTCGGCTACGACGTGCTGTTCGTCGCCGACGAGAACGCAGCCGACCGGGGTGGCGACGGACGCACCTCCGCCGAGCTGAGCGTCGAGGAGAAGGACGCGATCTCGCACCGGGGCAAGGCCATCCGGGCGATCGCCCCACTCGTGGCCGACGTCCTCACCGGCCTGTAGGGCCGTCGCGGGCGGTAGGGCCGTCGGCGGGCGGTCAGATGGTGACGGCCACCTTCCCGGGCCCGTTGCCCTTCTCGGCGGCCCGGTGCGCCTCCGCGATGTCGTCGAGGTCGAAGGTGCCGGACAGCAGCACCCGGACGTGGCCGTCCTCGACGAGTCCCCGGAGGGCGTCGAGGGTGGCCCGGTCCGGGCGGACGAAGACGTAGCTGCCGCCCAGGCCGAGCACGGTGTCCGGGTCGACGACCGAGGCGATCCGGGTGCCGCCCGCGACCTGCCGGGGGGCGTCGGCCAGGGCGTCGCCGCCGACCAGGTCGAGCACCGCGTCGACGGGCGCGGAGAGCTGCTCGCTGACCGGCCCGGCGTGGTAGTCGAGCACCTCGTCGGCACCCAGCTCGCGCAGCGCGTCGTGGTTGCCCGGGCTGGCGGTGCCGATGACGTGAGCGCCGAGGTGCTTGGCGATCTGGACGGCGAAGTGGCCGACGCCGCCGGACGCCGCGTGGATCAGCACCCGGTCCCCTCGCCGCACGTCGAGGGCCTCGACCAGCGCCTGGTAGGCGGTGCCGCCGGCGAGCGGGACGGCGGCCGCCTCCTCGAAGGAGACGTTCACCGGCCTGCGCACGACGGTCCGCTCCGGTGCCGGGACGAGCTCGGCCGCCGTACCGAAGCACACGTCGTCGCGGCGCACGTAGCCGTACACCTCGTCGCCGACCTCGAGACCGGTGCGGACCGCGGGCCCGACCGCCTCGACGACCCCGGCGACGTCCCAGCCCGGGATGATCGGCAGGTGGTGCGGGAAGGCGCCGCGCAGGTAGCCCTCGCGGACCTTGTAGTCGACCGGGTTCACGCTCGTGGCCCGGGCGCGCACCAGGACGGTGTCGGGCCCGACGGGCGGGTCGTCCACCTCGCGGACCTGCAGCACGTCGGCGCTGCCGTACTCGTCGTAGATCGCTGCCTTCATCGGAGCCTCCCGGGAGGTCGTGGTGGGACGGTCGTCCACGACGGTGCCCGCACGTCCGGCGTTCACGCCCCCGGGTAGATCCGGAACCCGTGCATCCGGCGGTGCTCGAAGGCCTCGTAGAACACCGCCGCGGAGTCGGTGATCAGGTCCATCCGCTTGGTGTGCGTGGCCTGGAACGTCGCGACCGTGAGCAGCCGGGCGATGCCGCGCCGCCGGTGGTCCGGGTGCACGGCGACGAAGCTCAGGTGCGACTGGAGCACGCCGTCCCCGAGCGCCTGCGCCCAGCCGACCACCCGCTCGCCCACCAGGGCGACGTACGCCGCGGAACCGGGCGCCGTGCAGACCGCGCGCACCGTCGCCGGGTCGGTGAGCGAGGGCCACTGCACCGTGGTGCAGAGCCGCGCGACGCCGGAGGCGTGCCCGTCCTCGAAGGGGACGATCTCCACCGGGCTCATGCCGGCCACCGTAGCCACTCCCGGGCGGCGCAGACGTGCGCCCGGTGAGATTCGAACTCACACTGGGCCGGACCTAAACCGACTGCCTCTGCCATTGGGCTACGGGCGCGCAGCTCCCAACTCTAGGCGTCCAGCCCGAGGTCGCGCCGCAGCTTGGCGACGTGCCCGGTGGCCTTGACGTTGTAGAGGGCGTGGCTGACGGTGCCGTCGGTGTCGACGACGAACGTCGAGCGCAGGACGCCCTCGACCGTCTTGCCGTAGAGCTTCTTCTCGCCGAACGCGCCGTACGCCTCCAGGGTCTGCTTCGACGGGTCGGACAGCAGCGTGATCGTGAGGTGGTCGCGCTCGCGGAACTTCGCCAGCTTCTCCGGCTTGTCGGGGGAGATGCCGAGCACCTCGTAGCCGGCGCCCTTGAGCGAGTCGAGCGAGTCGGTGAAGTCGCAGGCCTGCT
>DASTGV010000192.1:0-6057 GCA_035718765.1 Nocardioidaceae bacterium | reverse complement strand
CCGCGATCGAGGACGCGATCCTGGTGGCCGCGCCCGACGTGGTCGCCGTCGAGGCCGAGGGGATGGTGGAGACCGGACCCGCTCTGCTCCAGATCGAGCCCTTCGGCTCCCGCGCCCCCGACCCCGTCCCGGCCGGCGGGTGGGAGCACCTCGACCTCGACGTGTCGCCGCGCACCCTGCGGGCGCTCGACGTCGCCGGCGACCCCCTGGTGGTGGCGAACCTCGACGGCACCCTGGTGGCCTACGCCGACCGCTGCCCGGCGTGCCTCGCGCCGCTGTCCGAGGGCCGGCTGGACGGCGACCGGCTCACCTGCGCGGGCGGCCATGCCTACGACGTACGCCGGGCCGGCCGGGCGCTGGACGAGGAGGCGGCACCGCTGACGCCGCTGCCGCTGCTGCCCGACGACGGGGCGTGGAAGGTGTCGCTGCCCCGCAAGGTCAGCGCATGAACACCCCACGAAACCGCTCCCTGCGCTCGCTGCGCTCACTCCGGTCACGCTTCCGCGGGGACCCCGGATGAGCGGTCTCGGCTCGCTGCGGCGCATCGCCGCTCCCAAGCCGGCTCCCGAGCCGGCGGCAGAGCGCTGCGAGTTCTGCGGGGTCGACATCGGCGAGCGGCACGGGCACGTCGCGGACGTGGCCCAGCACCGGCTGCTGTGCGTCTGCCGGCCCTGCTACCTGCTGTTCGCACCGCAGGGTGCCGGCGGCGGTCGCTACCGCGGGGTGGGCGAGGACGTGCGGCGGGTCACCGACCTGGCCGTCAGCGACGCGCAGTGGGACGCCCTGCGCATCCCGGTGGACCTCGCCTTCTTCTTCCGGCAGTCGGGGGCCGACCAGCTGCTCGCGTTCTACCCCGGCCCCGGGGGTGCCACCGAGTCGCTGCTCGACCTGGCCGCCTGGGGTGACCTCGCGGCGGCCAACCCGGTCCTCGACCAGACCGAGGAGGACGTCGAGGCGGTCCTGCTGCGCCGGCACGACGGCGGCTTCTCCTGCTTCCTCGTGCCCATCGACCTCTGCTACGAGCTGGTCGGCGTGGTCCGCTCGTCCTGGACCGGCCTCGGCGGCGGCCCCGAGGTGTGGGCCCGCATCGAGGACTGGTTCGCCGCCCTGGACGCGCGCGCCCGCCGGGTCACCGCGGACGGTGCGTCATGACGGAGGTGCCCGTGGCCGGACCGGCCGTCGACGTGGACTTCACCTGTGAGGACACCGTCGCGGACCGGTACGCCGCGGGGCCGACGGTGGTGCTGAGGATGCGGGCGCACGAGTCGTCGGGGACGCGCGTGCACGCGCTCGCGCTGCGCTGCCAGGTGCGCATCGAGCCGATCCGCCGCCTGTACAGCGACGCGGAGGCGGCCAAGGTGGTCGACCTGTTCGGTGACCGGCCGCGCTGGGGCTCGACCATGCAGCCGCTGCAGCTGGCGTTCCTGTCCCAGGTGCTGCCCGGGTTCGCCGGGAGCTGTGCGTTCGACCTGGTGCTGCCGCTGAGCTACGACGTCGACGTGGCGGCCCACAAGTACCTCGCCGGGCTCGAGGACGGCGACGTACCCCTGCTGCTGCTGTTCAGCGGGCAGGTGTTCACGGGCACCGCCGGCGCGATCGCCGTCCAGCCCGTCCCGTGGCACAAGGAGGCGACGGTCCGGCTGCCCGTCGCGGTGTGGCGCGAGGCGATGGACGCGCACTTCCCGGGGCAGGCGTGGCTGCGGGTGTCCCGGTCCACGTTCGACCGGCTCTCGGTCTACCGCGGCCGGCACGGGCTGGTCTCGTTCGACGACGCCCTCGACCGGCTGATGGAGGAGGCGGACGAGTGACCCCGATGGAGTCCGCACGGGCCGTCGCCGACGCCGTGCTGTACGAGGGCTACGTGCTCTACCCGTACCGCGCGAGCTCGGCGAAGAACCAGGTGCGCTGGCAGTGGGGCGTGCTGATGCCGCCGGACGTGGTGGCGCTGGACCCCTCCGAGCGGTCCGCGAGCCGCACCGACCTGGTGGTGGACGGCAACGGCGCGACGCTGCGGGCGACGGTGCGCTTCCTCCAGGTGCAGCGCCGCCACGTGGAGGACGCCTCCGGTGCGCGCGTGGACCGCCTCGACGTCGGCGACGCGAGCTACGTGCCCTGGGACGAGGCCTGCGCGCGGGAGGTGGTGCTCGACGTCCCCCTCGACGGTGACCTCGACACCAGCGTCGAGGTGGCCGGCGGGACGGAGGTCGAGGAGCTCGACGGCGGGCGGCTGGTGCGGGTCCGGGAGCCGGTGACGGTGGGCGTGGTCACCCACGTGCAGCGGCCGGTCTCGCCGTACCCGGTCACGCTGGTGACCCTGCGGGTCGAGAACCGCACCGAAGCCGGCGACCCGGGTGGGCGGCGACCCGACTGGCTGCGCCGCGCCCTGGTGGCCTGCCACGTCCTGCTCGAGGTGGAGCACGCGTCGTTCGTCTCCCAGCTCGACCCGCCGCAGTGGGCGTCGGGCTTCGTGGCCGGCTGCGTCAACGACGGGGTCTTCCCGGTGCTGGCCGGCCCCGACGGCCAGGCGAGGCTGGTGCTGAGCTCGCCGATCATCCTCTACGACCACCCGCAGCTCGCGCCGCAGAGCGAGTCGTCGTTCATGGACGCGCTCGAGATCGACGAGCTGCTCAGCCTGCGGACGGCGACGCTCACCGACGAGGAGAAGCGCGAGATGCGCGGCACCGACCCACGGACCGCCTCGCTGCTCGACGAGGTCGAGGACATGCCCCCGGAGCTGTGGGAGCGCCTGCACGGCACGGTCCGCTACCTCGACGCGATGACCGCGCTCGCCCCGCCGCCGACACCGGACCCGCTCGACGTGCCGTGGTGGGACCCGGGCTCCGACGCGAGCGTGGACCCCGAGCACGACAGCCTCCGCATCGGCGACGCCGACGTCCGGCGCGGCACCCGGGTGATCCTGCGGCCGGGGGTGCGCAGCGCCGACGCCTACGACCTGTTCCTGGCCGGCCGCACCGCCACCGTCGCCGCGGTGCTGCACGACGTCGACGGCCGCCGGCACCTGGCCGTCACCGTCGACGAGGACCCCGGTGCCGACCTCAAGACGGCGCACGGCCGCTACCTGTACTTCGCGCCCGACGAGGTCGAGCCGCTCACCGGTGCGAGCACCTGATGGCCGGGGTGCTGGTCGCCTGCGTCGGCAACATCTTCCTGTCCGACGACGGGTTCGGGGTGTCCGTGGCGGCGGCGCTGAGCCGCGCGCCGGTGCCGGACGGGGTCAAGGTGGTCGACTTCGGGATCCGGTCGGTGCACCTGGCCTACGAGCTGCTGGAGGGGTACGACGTCCTGGTGGTCGTGGACACGGTCGCGCAGCAGGAGGGACCGCCCGGCTCGCTCTACGTCATCGAGCCGGACCTGCCACCGCGCGACGCCGGGGCCGACGCCCTCCCGGAGGTGATGATCGACCCGCACCACCTGTCCCCCGGTGGCGTGATGTCGCTGCTGCCGACCCTCGGCGGCGCCGTGGACCGGATCCTGGTCGTCGGCTGCCAGCCGGAGGTCCTCGACGACGGCATCGGCCTCTCGGCCGCGGTGGCGGCGGCCGTCGAGCCGGCGGCCGACCTGGTCCGCGACGTCGTGCGCCGCGAGCTGGACCGCCTGCACCCCGACCCTGCGCTCGCGGGAGGAGGTGGATGAGGTGAAGAAGCTGCTGACCCTGGTCGTCGGAGCTGCCGTGGCTGCGCTCGCGGTCGTCTCGCTGCCCGACATCAAGCGCTACCTCGCGATGCGCCGGATGTAGCCCCCGTCCGGGTAGTCCGTGACGAAATGGTTGATTCCGCGCCGATTTTCAGCCATTTCGTCACGGACTACCCCGCCGGGCGGGTCGTCTGGCCTTCACACGAGCGGCCCCAGGATCGGCGGGACTCCGGGCGGAGGCGTGCGCGGCCGTGGCGGGACCGGCCCCGCTGCCGGTGCCGGGGCGGGCCCCGGGCCCGGTGCCGGGAGAGCCGGCCAGCCGGTGTCGTCCGGCTCCCAGCGCCTCGGGTCCTCGGTGAGCCCGACGAGGTAGGTCAGGGAGCAGTCGAGCGCACGGGCGATCTCCGGCAGCTTGCACACGTCGAGCCCGGCTCCGTGCTCCAGGCTGCTGAGCGCCTTGTTGGTGGTCAGCACGCCGATCCGGCGCAGCCGCGCCACGACCTCCTTCTGGGTCAGCCCCAGCTCACGGCGTCGCAGCCGCAGCCGCTCGCTGATCAGCAGGTGTCGGTGGGCGCCCAGCTCGTCGTACGAGACCGGGCGGGTCAGCTCAGTGGTCACCGTTGCCTCCCGTCATGTCGGCCAGCGGATGCACCGTGTAGCGGGCGAAGTTGAAGACCGGGGCCATCGCGAGCAGCCGCTCGAACTCCTCGTGGGAGGCCACGTCGTAGAGCCAGGCGCCCCCGTGCGCGCCGACCACGTGGTAGCGCATCAGCACCGACCCCTGCTCCTCCAGCCGCTCGCCGTACTCCGGCATCCGCGCGATGGCGCGCACCATCGCGTCGGACAGCAGCGACTGCTCGAGGCTCCACAGCACCAGGAACTTCATGGCGCCGTGTCTCGGGAAGATGGCGCGACAGCGGACGCCGCGGCAGATGTGAGAGACATGGCGTGCCTAGCAGATCCGCGGGAGCTGCTCGCCGATCGGGAGGTCGACCACGCGCGACGCCCCGAAGCCGGTCGTCGCGGCGACCATGCCCGGGTGCGCCTCCACGCACTCCCCGATCACCGCGGCCCCGGCCCCGACCGGGTGCGCCCGCATCGCCGCCAGCACCTCGTCCGCCCGCTCCCGCGGGACGAACGCCAGGAGCTTGCCCTCGTTGGCCACCTGGAGCGGGTCCAGGCCGAGGAACGCGCACGCGTTCTGGACCACCTCCGGGATCGGCAGCGACCGTTCGGAGAGCTCCACCCCCACCCCGGACGCCTTGGCGATCTCGTTGAGGGAGGTCGCGACCCCGCCCCGGGTGGGGTCCCGCAGCACGTGCAGGTCCTGGGTCACCTCCAGCATCGCCGCGACCAGCCCGTTGAGCGGCTGGCAGTCGGACTCCACCTCGGTGCCGAACTGCAGGCCCTCGCGCACGCTCATGATCGCCACCCCGTGCACGCCGATGTCGCCGCTCACGATGACCACGTCGCCGGGCCGGGCCCGGTCGGGACGGATGTCCACCCCGTCCGCGACCACGCCGACGCCGGCGGTGTTCACGTAGACGCCGTCGCCGTGGCCGGTCTCGACGACCTTGGTGTCGCCGGTGACGACCCGGACACCGGCCCGGGTGGCCGCCGCGCCGAGCCGCTGCGCGACCGCCCCGACCTTGGTGATGTCGGTGCCCTCCTCCAGGACGAACGCGACCGACAGGAAGAGCGCCTGCGCGCCGACCATGGCCAGGTCGTTCACGGTGCCGTTGACCGCCAGGTCCCCGATGCTCCCGCCCGGGAAGAACAGCGGGCGTACGACGAACGAGTCGGTCGAGAACGCGACCCGGCCGCCGAGCAGCGGCAGCACGGCGGAGTCACCGAGCTGCGCCAGGGACTCGTCGGTGAAGGCCGGCAGGACGACGTGCTCGACGAGCTCGCCCGACATCGCGCCGCCGCCCCCGTGCCCCATCACCACCGTCGGGCTGTCCCGGAGCGGCAGCGGGCAGGTCCAGCCCTCGAAGCTCGCGGGCTGCGAGAGGGTGAGTGGCTCAGCCAACGGGAGTCGCCTCCTTCGCCGGGCCGCCCGAGGCCGGCACCGACATCCGCCGGTACAGGTAGTAGGCCGCACACGCTCCCTCGCTGGACACCATGGTCGCGCCGAGCGGGTTGCGCGGCGTGCACAGCGTCCCGAACGCCGAGCACTCGTGCGGCTTGATCAGACCTTGCAGCACCTCGCCGCTGCGGCAGACCGCGGACTCCTGCGTGTGGATGTCGCCGACGTCGAAGCGGTCCTCCGCGTCGTACTCGCGGTAGCGGTCCGACAGCCGCCAGCCGCTCTGCGGGATCATCCCGATCCCGCGCCAGGACCGGTCGACCACCTCGAAGACGTCCTCGAGCATCCTGATGGCGACCGGGTTGCCCTCGGGCAGG
>DASTGV010000191.1:0-3488 GCA_035718765.1 Nocardioidaceae bacterium | reverse complement strand
CGGCCCAGCGGGCCATCCTGCCGACCCTTCCGAAGTCGGCCGCACAGGTGACCGTCGCCGCCCGCTACCTGTCAGCGGCCAAGGACGCCTTCGTGGGCGGCGACCTCTACGACTGCTACTACTCGGACATGCACACGCGGTTCCTGGTCGGCGACGTCCGCGGCAAGGGCATCGCCGCGGTCGAGCAGGCGGCCCGCGTGATCCGAGCGTTCCGCCAGTCCGCACCGACGAGGCCCAGCCTGGCCGCGGTCGCCAGTGACATGAGCTCCTACCTGATGCCGTTCTTCGACGACGAGGAGTTCGTCACCGGATTCCTCGCCGACGTGTCCGAGCCCGATCGGGTGACCCTGGTCAGCTGCGGCCACCCGCCGCCGATCCTGGTCCGCCGCGACGGCCTCGCGTCGTTCCTCGACGCCCCGGTGGGGCTGCCTCTCGGCCTCGGTCAGACCTACGACTCGACGACCGTGCCGTGGGAGCCGGGCGACCGCCTGCTGATGTACACCGACGGTCTCAGCGAGGCACGCGACGCCCGGGGTCAGTTCCTGCCGCTGCTGCCGCTGGCACCCCTGCTGAGGTCAGCCACGACCGACGACGCGCTCGACGAGCTGCTCGACACCGTCCGCCGGCACGTTCCCGGCGGGCAGCTCACGGACGACCTCGCCGTGGTGCTGCTGGAGAACGCAGCGGTCGGGCCGCAGCCGTCGGCGCGGGCTCCGGAGCTGGTGACAGCCGACTCGGACCCTGACCCTGACCCGGTGACCCCGTGAGGGCGCCCGACCACAGCCCCGACCCCAGCCCGACCACAGCCCCGACCGCAGCCCCGACCACAGCAGGGAACCGACGGAGTACGTCGTGCGTCCGACCTGGGCATCGGTTCGGCCGTCCTCGACGTAGGACGCACCAGGGGGTGTGCGGCTGTCCACGGGACGTCCTGAGCCCCGTTCCTTCGGCTGACGGACCTGCACGAGGAGACTCGCCCATGTTGCTCTGGATCGCCATCATCTCGGCCGGTTGGGCTCTCTCGGGCACCTTCGTGGGTGTGGTCGTCGGACGCGCGGCCCGGTTGCGGGACACGCACTGCTAGGCCCCGGACCCGGGCTGCCCCGACCCCGATCCGCCGAGCGCCACGACGAGGTCGAGCAGCGTCGCCGGGTCGTCGAGCCGGTCGCCGTACGCCTCGCGCACCTGGCCCATGCGGTAGCGCACCGTCTGCGCGTGCACGTGCAGGTGCGCTGCGACCTCGTCGCGGCGACCCTGGTGCAGGAGCCAGGCCCGCAGCGTCTCCGCCAGGCGGTCGCGGGTGGCGGGCCGGAGGTGCGCCAGCGGCGCCAGGGCCCGCGCCCGGAGGTCCGCCAGCGCCTCCCCGTCGGCGCTCACCACCAGGTCGGCCAGGTGGTCCTCGGTGTCCACCGGTCCCGCCTCCTGCAACGCCCGCGCCGCGGCCGGTAGCGCCAGGGTGCGCACCGCCCGGTCGTACGACGTCCGGACCCGGGTCCAGGGGCGTGCCGGGCCGACCACGGCCTGCCGCCCCTCGAGGACCCGCAGCAGGTGCCGGCGGCCCGGCCCGTCGACGTCCGGGACCAGCAGCAGGGAGTACGGCGGTCCGTCGTCCCCCACCAGCCCGGGAAGGTCCTCGCCGACCTGGAGCGTCTGCGCGCTCAGCGAGGCGAGCGCCGCCCGCACCTGCGCGGACGGCAGGAGCACCGCGGTGAGGGTGGCCGGCGGGGTCCAGGTCGCGCGCTCGGCAGCCACGGCAAGTGTCTCGTCCCGGGCCCCGGCGAGCAGGTGCTGGCCCAGTCGCTCGCGGTAGCGCTCACGGACCCGGCCGCTGGTCGACAGCTCGTCGGTGTGCCCCGCCACGCTCGCGGCGGACAGCTCGTCGATGTAGGCGAACACCAGCTCGGCGAACTGCGCCATGGTGGCGGCGTCGACGCCCGCCGAGGACGCCGCCGCCGACAGCTCGCGCCAGGACACCCGGGCCCCGATCCGGTACGCGGCGAGCAGCGCGTCCATGGACCGGCCGCTGCGCGCCTCACCCCGGCCGAGGGCGTAGGCCCCCTCGAGCGTCGGGCCGAGGGGGGTGCTGGGGTCCGAGCCGCGGCTGCCGCCGGCCAGCTTGAGGAAGCCCGCGAGCGCCATCTGCACCGCGGCCTCGATGTTGGCCCCCATCGAGCCGTCCAGCGCGCCCGTGTACCCGGGTACCTCGCGGGTCACCGCCTCGACGGTGCGCGCCGCGACGTCCGGAAGCCGGTCGCGGAGCACTCGGAGCACGTCCTCGTCGATCCGCAGCGCAGCGGCGGCGCCGCGCACCGAGCCACTCGACCCCTCGGAAGCCGTCAACTGTTCCCTCCGAACAAACACGCCGGTCCGATTCACGCCCGGTGGTCATGACCTTACCCCCTTGGGCCAGTCACGATGGGTACATGAGCGCTTCCGTCGCCGCCTCCCCCGGCGGCACCCTGCTGGGCCGGGTCTCCCGGTTCGCCGAGTGGGCCACCACGCCCCTGCTGCCGCAGGACTACCTCGACCTGTTCGCGCCCCTGCGCCCCGGCGCCGACCTGCGCGGCCGGATCGTGTCCGTCGAGCCGGAGACGGCCGACGCCGCCACCATCGTGATCCGCCCCGGGGCGGACTGGGCCGGCCACGTCCCCGGCCAGTACGTCCGCGTCGGCATCGACGTCGACGGCGTGCGCCTCTGGCGGGCCTACTCGCTGACGCACGGCCCCCGCGCCGACGGCCACATCTCGATCACCGTCAAGGCGGTGCCGGACGGCAAGGTGAGCAACCACCTGGTCCGGCAGGCCCGGCCGGGCACGCTCGTCCACCTCGAGCAGGCGGCCGGCGAGTTCGTGCTGCCGCCCGCCGGGACGAAGCTGCTGTTCGTGACGGCGGGCTCCGGCATCACCCCGGTCATCGGGATGCTGCGCAACCTGTTCCCCGTCGCCGACTCCGGCGTGGTCCGCCTGCCCCGCAGCGCGGGCTACGACATCACCGTGGTGCACGTCGCGCCGAGCGAGCCGGACTCGATCTTCATCGACAACCTGCGCGCCCTCGACGAGGCCGGGCTGATCCGCCTGGTCGCGCGGTACGACGACGTGCACGGTGTCCTCGACGTGGCCGACCTGGACGGGCTGGTGCCCGACCTGCGCGAGCGCACCACGTTCGCCTGCGGGCCGGCGGGTCTTCTCGACGCCCTTGCGGCCCACCACGAGGAGCACGGCATCCCCCTGCTCACCGAGCAGTTCCGCGTCGCCACGCTCGCCACCGGTGAGGGCGGCACCGTGAGCTTCGCCAAGACAGGCACCACGGTCGAGGCGGACGGCGCGACGCCGATCCTCGACGCCGCCGAGGCCGCGGGCGTGCTGATGCCGTCGGGGTGCCGGATGGGCATCTGCTACGGCTGCGTACTGCCGATGCGCGAGGGCGCGGTCCGCGACCTGCGGACCGGCGAGGTCACCACGGCCGCTCCCGGCGACGGCGTGAAGGTG
>DASTGV010000190.1:0-5503 GCA_035718765.1 Nocardioidaceae bacterium | reverse complement strand
GAGGGGTCCGGGACGTCGGCCTTCATCGTGCAGCCGAACAGCACGCTGGTCTCGATGCCCATGACCACGGCGAGCTTGCCCTGGTTGGCCACGCGGCGGGCCTGGTAGGGGTTCGTGACGATGCGGTACCAGCCCTTGCCGGGTCCGCCGTACTGCGCGTCGACGTACCGCTCGAGCTTGTGCATGTCCCGGGCCTGCAGGCGGATCGAGGTCATGTCGTCGCAGGAGTTCCGCTTGAGCGGGTAGACCTGGCAGAGCTTGCCGTTCTCCACGAGCAGGTTGGTGAACACCCGCAGCCCGCCCTTCCAGGCGCGCTCCATCCACTTGTAGTAGGTGCCCTCGTGGGTCAGCGAGTGCGGTGCCGGCCAGTCCTTGAAGGTGGGCCAGCCGACCGGGTCGTGGCCGGTGCCGGGCGTGCCGCTGTTCAGCAGGTCCTCGAGCACCGCGCCCTTGCCGTTGGCGGCGTAGTGGTCCGGGCAGTCCTTGAGGGCGTACGTCACGCCGTACGGGTGCCACGGCCGGCCGCAGTGCACGTCGCCGCCGAGGAACTCGAAGGCCATCCCGTGCGTGTGCGCGTCGACGAGCCCCCGCACCTCCTGGATGGACGAGGCGCCCTTGAAGGTGCGGCCGGAGATGTTGTCCTGCACCTCGGGCCAGGCCGCGCAGCCGCTCACGGTGTGCAGCCGGAACGCCGACGGCGTCGACCGCATGGCCAGCGTCCCGTCGCCGGCGACCGCGAGCCCCTTGCCGGTGCCGCCGAGCCGGAACAGATACGTCGACCCGCGGCGGGTCACGGTCCAGTCGCCGCTCTCGCTCGGCGTGCTCGCGGACCGGACCGTGTCGTCGCGGCCGAGGGCGGAGCCGCCGCGCGAGACGAAGTCCTTGCGGGTGCCGTAGAGGAGGTACTTCCCGAGGTCGGTGGCCTGGAAGTGCAGCGGGAGGGCCCGGGCCCGCAGGCCCCGGCTCGCCGCGAACCCGTCACCGGCCCGCGCGACCCAGCGGCCGTTGCGGACGGCCTGCAGGCCGTAGCAGCCGCTCGCCATCGCGTAGCGGTTCTGCGGAACGGCCCGACGGTGGGGAGCCGCGGAGAGCGGCACCAGCCTCGGCGCGGGCTCGGACCGCTGCCGGGCCACGGCGGCGGTGTCGACCGCGGCCTGCACCGGGGTGGTCGGGTCGGCGGTGTCCGCGGTCTCGACGTCCCCGGTGGTGCGCGAGATGGAGTTCTTGGTCAGCGGGTTGTCGTGGTCGTGCGTGTGCCCGTCGAGGCTCACGGTCGGGCCGCTCGGCACGGTCACCGGCGCGTCGGCGTGCGGCTCGGCCTCCGCGGCCGCGACCTGCCGGGCCCGGGCGTCCGCGGCGTGCTGCCTCTGGAGCAGGCCCGAGGCGTCGCGCGCGGACTGGCCGTAGGACGGCACCAGGATGCTCGCCGCGACCACGGCGCCGGCGGCGACGGTCGCCGACCAGACCAGCCGGCGTCGCAGGGAGCGTCTGAGGGCGCGGGTGGTGAGTTCCTGCTCGCTGTGCTGCTCGCTGGGGGGCATGTCCGTCCTCCGCCGGTCGTCTGCGAACTGAAACGAGTTCCAGGCGGATGGGTTACTCGCCTACCCCTCCCCGCCGGGGTAGTCCGTGACGGTATGGCTGTTTTTCATGCCTCGGGACAGCCATTTCGTCACGGACTACCCGGGTGGAGCGGCCGTCGGACGGCCGCCGAGCCGCCGGGTGAGGGCGTCGGCGCAGTGCCGGGTGGCGGTGACCGTGCGGGCCACGTCCACGTCGGCGTCGACCGGGTAGGTCACCGCGACGCCGGCCACCGGGTGCTGGTTGTGGTCGAGCACCGCCGCGGCGACGGAGGCGAACCCGGGTGTCACCTCGCCCTCCTCGACGGCGTAGCCGCGCTGCCGGGTCTCGGACAGCAGGGTGCGCAGCGCGCTCGGCGAGGTCGGCCCCACGCCGTGCCGGTCGACGAACGCCGTCCGGTCCGGGTAGAGGGCGCGCACCTGCGGCGCGGGCAGGGCCGCGAGGACCGCCCGCCCGCTGGCGGTCAGGTGCGCCGGCAGCCGGACCCCGACGTCGGTCACGAGCGGTGGCCGTCCCGGGGCGCGCTCCTCGACGACGTACAGCACGTCCCGCCCGTGCAGCACCGCCAGGTGGGCGCTCTGGCCGACGGCGTCGACGAGCGAGGCGAGCTGGCGGCGGCTGATCCGCTGCAGCGGCTCCTGGCGGGCGTAGCCGCTGCCCACCTCGAACGCCGCCACGCCCAGGCCGTAGCGGTGCTCCTCGGGCAGGTGGACGACGAAGCCCTCCTCGATCATCGCGGCCACGAGGTGGTAAGCCGTCGAGCGGGGCAGCCCGACCGCCGCCGCCAGCCGGTCGAGCGTGACCGGGTCGGGCTGGCCGGCGAGGTAGCGCAGCACGCGGAGCGCACGCGTCGCGGCCGGCACCTGTCCCATGCCGGGCAACCTACCGGCGTGCGGCGCGCGCGGGGATCACGCAGACTGGGCGTGCCCGAGCACCCGAGGAGAGGCTGAACCCCGTGGCCCGATGGCTGGTCCAGGCGGTGGCGCTGGTCGCCGCGACGATCCCGTCCGCCGTACCCGACCCCGCGCAGGCGGCCGAGGTGCCGAGCAGGCAGCAGTGGCTGTCCGACACGCGGCAGGCGATGGACGGCTCCCGGTCCTACGTGGGTCGCCGGGTCGAGCGCGGCGGGCACCGGCTCGCGGTGAACCTCGACATCGACAACACCAGCCTGGCGACCTACTACGACCCCGGCGCCGCGGTCCCGGTCGTGCTGCGGTTCGCGAAGTACGCCCGCAGCCAGGGCGTCTCCCTGCTGTTCAACACCGGGCGGGAGCGCGGCCACCTCGCCGGCGTGGCGCGGTCGCTGCGGCGGGTCGGGTACGACGTCAAGGAGATCTGCGGCCGCCGGTCGGGCGAGTCCCTGTCGCACAGCAAGCAGCGGTGCCGCCGGCACTTCGTCGCCGAGGGCTACACGATCATCGCCAACGTCGGGAACCGGTCCACCGACTTCACCGGCGGCAACTACGAGCGGGCGTTCCGGCTGCCGAGCTACGGCGGCGCGCTCGGCTGAGCCCAACCGGGCGCGACGTCTCGGATCCGAGACGCCGGTGGTCCGGCCACCCTGGTGACGAGCCCCCCGGGCGCAGTCCAATGAAGGCATGACCTCGCAACCCACCGTGACCGTCGGCATCGGCCCGGTCTCCTTCGACGACGTGATCGCCGTGGCCCGCCACGACGCGCCGGTCGAGCTCGCCGCGGACGCGGTGACCGCGATCGAGCAGGCCCGGCTGGCCGTCGAGAAGCTCGCGGCGGCACCCACCCCGGCGTACGGCATCTCCACCGGGTTCGGCGCCCTGGCCACCCGGCACATCCCCACCGAGATGCGGGCACAGCTGCAGAAGTCGCTGGTCCGCTCGCACGCCGCCGGCAGCGGCCCCGAGGTCGAGCGGGAGGTGGTCCGTGCGCTGATGCTGCTGCGGCTCTCGACGCTCGCGACCGGGCACACCGGCGTCCGCCTGACCACCGCCCGCACGATGGCGGCGATGCTGAGCCACGGCATCACCCCGGTCGTGCACGAGTACGGCTCGCTCGGGTGCTCGGGCGACCTGGCCCCGCTGGCCCACTGCGCGCTCGCGCTGATGGGCGAGGGCGAGGTCACCGACCGGCACGGCGTACGCCGACCCGCCGCCGTCGCGCTCAACGAGGCCGGTCTCGAGCCGGTGGAGCTGGAGGCCAAGGAGGGCCTCGCGCTGATCAACGGCACCGACGGCATGCTCGGCATGCTGGTGATGGCGATCGCCGACCTCCGGATGCTGCTCAAGGCCGCCGACGTGGCCGCGGCGATGAGCGTCGAGGGCCAGCTGGCCACCGACCGGGTCTTCGCCGCGGACCTGCAGGCGCTGCGCCCGCACCCCGGCCAGGCCGCCTCCGCCGCGAACCTGACCCGGCTGCTCGCCGACTCCGGCATCGTGGCCAGCCACCGCGGCCCCGACTGCAACCGGGTGCAGGACGCCTACTCGCTGCGCTGCTCGCCGCAGGTGCACGGCGCCGCCCGGGACACCGTCGACCACGCGGCGCTGGTCGCCTCCCGCGAGCTGGCGTCCGCGGTCGACAACCCGGTGGTGCTCGACGACGGCCGGGTCGAGTCCAACGGCAACTTCCACGGGGCGCCGGTGGCCTACGTGCTGGACTTCCTCGCGATCGTCGCCGCCGACGTGGCCTCGATCAGCGAGCGGCGCACGGACCGGTTCCTCGACAAGACCCGCAGCCACGGGCTGCCGCCGTTCCTGGCCGACGACCCGGGCGTCGACTCCGGGCACATGATCGCGCAGTACACCCAGGCCGCGGTCGTCTCCGAGCTCAAGCGGCTCGCGAACCCGGCCAGCGTGGACTCGATCCCGAGCAGCGCGATGCAGGAGGACCACGTCTCGATGGGCTGGTCCGCGGCCCGCAAGCTGCGCCGGTCGGTGGACGGGCTGGCCCGGGTGATCGCGGTGGAGTACCTCACCGCCGCCCGCGCCCTCGACCTCCGCGCGCCGCTGGCCCCCTCGCCGGCCACCGCGGCCGCGGTCGCGCTGCTGCGCCGCAACGTGGAGGGCCCCGGCCCCGACCGGCACCTCGCCCCCGAGATCGAGCACGCCTTCGACGACGTACGCAGCGGCGCGCTGGTCGCCGCCGTGGAGAACCTGATGGGAGAACTCGCATGACCACTGGACCCCGTGAGGTGCGCGCGCCGCGCGGCCCCGAGCTGACCGCGAAGTCGTGGCAGACCGAGGCGCCGCTGCGGATGCTGATGAACAACCTCGACCCCGAGAACGCCGAGCGTCCCGAGGACCTGGTCGTGTACGGCGGCACCGGCAAGGCCGCCCGCAGCTGGGAGGCGTACGACGCGATCGTGCGCACCCTGACCACCCTCGAGTCCGACGAGACGCTGCTGGTGCAGAGCGGCAAGCCGGTCGGCGTGATGCGCACCCACGAGTGGGCGCCGCGCGTGCTGATCGCGAACTCCAACCTGGTCGGCGACTGGGCCAACTGGGAGGAGTTCAGGCGGCTCGAGCACCTGGGGCTGACGATGTACGGCCAGATGACCGCCGGGTCGTGGATCTACATCGGCACCCAGGGCATCCTGCAGGGCACCTTCGAGACGTTCGCCGCCGTCGCCGACAAGCGCTTCGGCGGCACCCTCGCCGGCACCATCACGCTGACCGCCGGCCTCGGCGGCATGGGCGGCGCGCAGCCGCTCGCGGTCACCATGAACGAGGGCGTCGCGATCGTCGTGGAGGTGGACCACGCCCGGATCGAGCGGCGGATCAAGACGGGCTACCTGGACCGCGAGACCGACGACCTCGACGCACAGCGCGACGCCGCCGTTCATCGTGATCGCCAGGGGCTGGGCGCCGCCCATGCCGCCGAGCCCTGCGGTCAGCGTGATCGTGCCCGCGAGCGAGCCGCCGTGCCTGCGTCGCGCGATCTCCGCGAAGCACTC